>JBDSKE010000204.1:0-5359 GCA_039917105.1 Candidatus Eiseniibacteriota bacterium
GCCCGCACCGACGCCGGCCTCGCCAAGCGAGAGGTCCACGAATGTGGCGCCCAGGCTCATGACTTCTTCCTTCACTGCGGGCCGCACATCGAACGCTTCGACCACGGCACCCAGCCGACGCGCGGTGGCGATCGCCTGCAGACCGGCCACCCCAGCGCCCAGTACGAACACCCGCGCGGGCGCAACGGTGCCGGCAGCCGTCATCAGCAATGGGAAGAATCGGCCGAGCGTGTTGGCCGCGAGCAGCACCGCCTTGTAGCCGGCCACTGCCGCCATGGAGGAGAGCGCGTCCATGCTCTGCGCGCGGGAGATGCGGGGAAGCGCATGCAACGAGAACACGGTGAGCCGGCGTGCGCGGTAACGCTCGGTGAGCGTGGCGTTCTCGCCACGCCCCATCAGACCCACCAGCGCCGCCCCCTGGGGAATCTGCTCCACCTCGGTCAGCGACGGCTCGCGCACCTTGAGAACGGCCTGGGCCTCGCGGACGCAGCTGAAGAAGTCGGGGGCGATCGTGGCCCCCGCCTGGCTATAGGCGGCATCGATGAATCCGGCGCGCTCGCCCGCCTGGGACTCAACTGAAACGGAGTGGCCTGCATGGACCAGCTTGGCGACGGCTTCGGGGATGAGCGCGACACGCGTTTCGCGCGGAGCGGTCTCTCGAGGGATGGCGATTCTCATGGTGGGGGAGATTACGGGGTGGGCGAATCCGAGGCAATCGGGCCATGGTGGCAATGCCTGCCTGGTCTGCTATTTTCATAGGGATCGGATCCACCCCAGCCACCCCGCCCACGGCACCCCGCCGCAGCGGCGAGCACGCAAGGAGCATCCATGCAGAAGATCGTGGCGAAGAACCCCATCGTCGAGATGGACGGCGACGAGATGACCCGCATCATCTGGACGATGGTCAAGGACAAGCTCATCCACCCCTTCGCCGACATCCAGCTCGAGTACTACGACCTCGGCCTGCCCGAGCGCGACCGGACCGATGACGCGGTCACGATCGGTGCCGCCAGCGCCATCCAGAAGCACCGCGTGGGCGTGAAGTGCGCTACCATCACACCCGATCGGGCGCGAGTGACCGAGTACTCGCTCAAGCAAGCGTGGGCCAGTCCGAACGGCACCATCCGATCCATCTTGGACGGCACCGTGTTCCGCAAGCCCATCGTGGTGAAGAACGTGCCGCCCATGGTGCGCTCGTGGAAGCACCCCATCACCATCGGCCGCCACGCGTATGGCGACATCTATCGCAATGCCGAAATGCGCATCGATGCGCCGGGTAAAGTCGAGTTGGTATTCACGCCGGCCGATGGTTCGACGGGCAGGAGCGTTCTGGTGCATGACTTCAGGGCCGCGGGCGTGACGCAGGGCGTGTATAACCTGGACGCCTCGATCCGCTCGTTCGCCAAGGCGTGTCTTGCGTACGCGCTCTCGGAGCGCACGCACATCTGGTTCGGCGCCAAGGACACCATCTCCAAGACCTACCACGGTCGCTTCAAGCAGATCTGGGCCGAGGAAGTCGAAGCGCGCAAGGCCGACCTCGAGAAGGCTGGAATCACCTATCGGTTCATGCTCATCGACGACGCGGTCGCCCAATCGATGCGACACGAGGGGGGCTTCCTCTGGGCATGCATGAACTACGACGGCGATGTGATGAGCGACATGGTGGCCTCGGGTTTCGGCTCGCTCGGTCTCATGACCTCGGTGTTGGTGTCGCCCGAGGGCCACTTCGAGTACGAAGCGGCGCACGGCACCGTGCAGCGGCACTTCTACGCGCATCAGCGCGGCGAAAGTACCAGCACCAACTCCACCGCCACGATCTTCGCGTGGACCGGCGCGCTGGCCAAGCGCGGCGAACTGGACGGCACGCCGGAGCTGACCCGATTCGCCAAGCAGATCGAGACCGCAGTGATCGACACGATCGAGTCGGGCATCGTCACCAAGGACCTCGCGAACATCGCCGTGCCCAGGACGAATGGCCATGTGGACACCAAGGGCTTCATCGACGCGATCGCGGCGCGTCTCACCGAACTGGTCGCGGCAGACGCGGTAGCGCGCTGAAACCCCCGGCGAGGGGCGTACTGAAGTTCTGACCCGGAGGCAATCATGCGCAGCGAGGACGCACGGTTCGTCGGCACCATCCCGGCGGTGTATGACGCGCATCTGGGGCCGGTGCTGTTCGAGGCGCACGCAAAGGACCTGGCGTTGCGAGTGCCGGCGACGCCGGGACTGCGCGTCCTCGAGGTGGCGTGCGGGACCGGCATCGTGACGCGGCACCTGCTTGCGCGACTGCCAAGCGATGCCCGACTCGTGGCCACCGACTTGAATGTTCCCATGGTCGAACACGCGCGCGCTGCGCTACCAGAGGATTCCAGATTGGAACTGCGCACGGCCGATGCCCAGGTGCTGCCGTTCGCGGACGCGAGTTTCGATGTGTATGTGTGCCAGTTCGGGGTGATGTTCTTTCCCGACAAAGCGCTCGCGCTGCGTGAGGCCAAGCGCGTGCTCAAGCCGGGCGGTCTGTTGTTGTTCAATGTGTGGCGGCCCATGGCGGAGAACTCGTTCGCGGTGCAGGCCACCGAGACCGCGCGACGGTGGTTCCCCGAGGACCCGCCGCGCTTCTACGAGGTGCCATTCTCGTGGGGCGAACCCGAGCCGATCCTTGCCGCCCTCAAGGAGGCGGGATTCCATGACGCCTTGACCGAACCGCTCCAGCGCAAAGTGAGGCCGCAGTCGCCGGAGCACTTCGCGCGCGGCCTCGTGCTGGGCAATCCACTGGCACTCGAGCTCGAGGAGCGCGGCGTCGCCGATCCCGCCCGGTTGATCAGCGAGTTGGCCGAGGCGATCGCAACCAGCGTCGCGCCATCCGATGGCTGCGTGGTGATGAACACACTCGTGGTGCAGGCATTGGCCTGAGCGCTCCCCTGGAGCCGGAGCACGCGTTCACGCGCTTCGAGCGCGAAGGGTGGGAGCGCGTGGCGGGGGCGTATGCCAACACGCTCGCCGCCCTTACGGCGCAGGCCATCGTGCCGTTGCTGGACGCCGTCGCAGCGGGCGAGGGCGTGCGGCTGCTGGATGTGGCCTGCGGCACCGGCGAACTGGCGGCGGTCGCGCATTGGCGCGGCGCGCGGGTCACCGGCGTTGACCTGGCAGGCGCGATGCTCGGCTTGGCGCGCGCTCGGCTCCCCGAGCAGGTGGAGCTGCGCGCGGGCGATGCGCAGGCGCTGCCGTTCCAGGACGCGAGTTTCGATGCCGTGACTCTGGCGTTCGTACTCGGGCATCTGGCCGAACCCGAACAGGGAATCCGCGAAGCCGAACGTGTGCTGGTTCCCGGCGGCCGCGTGGCGTTCGCGTGGTGGCGTGATTTCGAACATGCCGCAGCATTCCCACTGGTATTCAACGCCCTGCGCGAACACGGGCAAATGGATGTGCCGCTGCCTCCCGGTCCGCCGTTCGAGCGCTTCGGCTCGCGCGATGAGTGCGTGCGAGCGCTTGCCGATGCGGGTTTCGCAGAGCCGATTGTGCGTGAACACCCGCTCGTTTGGCAGGTCGAATCCGGCGAGGCGCTGTTCGACGCATTCCTGCACGGCACCGCCCGTACCGGTGGCCTACTGCGCGCGCAAGAGCCCGCGGCCCTGACTGCCATGCGGGTGGCGGTATGCGAGAGTGCGCGGGCGTTCAAACGCAACGACCACTTGGAACTGCCCATGCCCATCTGGATCGCCAGCGCAAGGAAGCCGTGATCAACACTGACGAGCCACTCCAGCCCGCACCGCAGAGTAGCGCCTGGGGTCGCAAGGCTTCGCGCATCTTCCTGCTCATTGGGCTGTCGGCGGTGGGGCTCACGATCTACGAAGTATTCTCGGGTCGGTCGGGCGTGGGCTCCCTTGCCGCCGGCATATTGAGCGCGCCGTGGTCAGTGTTGCTCGCGCCCCTCGCTCGGGCGATGCAGGGTCGCGTCCCGGATGATGCGCTGCGCGTGATCGGATTGCTGCTGGCGCTGGGCTGCGTGCTGCTCAACTCGCGGATCGTCTATGGCATCGCCGCGCGCATGGAGCGCGACCTGCGCGCGATGGCCGCCGAGCGCCGCACGCCGCCTCCGCCATCGGACCCCGCTTGAGCGGAACGCCGGGCGATGGGTTGCTCGAGATCCACATTCGCACGGGGCATCCTGACTTCCTCGACCTGCCATGGGCCGTGCCGCTGGCCCGCTGGAACGAGGCCTGCACGCGACTGGTCGAACTGCAGCGGGGTATCTCGCGCCACGAAGTGCGGTTCGTGAGTTACAAGCACGCCGTCTATGCGGTGAAGGAATTGGCGGACGGCATGGCCGAGCATGAGCACGATTTTCTCGTGCGCATGGAAGCGCGCGACCTACCATCGGTGGTCCCGGTCGGTCACGCGCGAGTGAGGCGAGAGGGCGACCTGGGAAGCGTCCTCATCACCCGCTTCCTCGATGCCTCGCTGCCATACCGGCTGCTGTTCCAGAATCCCGGTCTCGAGCGCTACCGCGAGCGCTTGATCGATGCCATGGCCGGCCTGATCGTGCGGCTGCACCTGGCCGGCGTGTACTGGGGCGACTGCTCGTTGTCGAACACGCTGTTCCGTCGCGACGCGGGCGAGTTGGGCGCCTACTTCGTGGATGCCGAAACGAGCGAAATGCACGAGACGCTCTCCGATGGGCAGCGCCGCCAGGACCTGCTCATCCTGGAAGAGAATGTGGCGGGTGAGCTGGCCGACCTGGCCGCCTTCGCTCAGGTGCCGCACGCGCCCGCGGGAGACGGGACAGGCGAGCGGATCGTCGAGCGCTACCAAGCGCTCTGGCACGAGGTGCGGCGCGAAGTGGTGGTGGCGCCGGGCGAGTCGTGGCGCATCCAGGAGCGGGTGCGCGCCTTGAATGCGCTGGGCTTCTCGGTGGGCGAGATCGAGCTGGTGGCCACCGGCGAGGGCGACCGCCTGCGCATGCGCACGCTGGTCACCGACCGCGAGTACCACCGCCACCGGCTGCACGACCTGACCGGGCTGGAGGCGTTGGAGAAGCAGGCCGAGCTCATGCTCAACGAGATCCGCGAGTTACAAGCCGGCCTGACTCGCGAGCTGGACCGCAGCGTGCCCCTCTCGGTTGCCGCATTCCGTTGGCAGACAGAGCGTTATGAGCCAATCGTGCGGCGCTTGGCTGGCTTGGTCGGACGGGCTGGCGACCCCCGCGAACTGTACTGCCAGGTGTTGGAGCACAAGTGGTTCCTGTCCGAGCAGGCCCGGACGGACGTGGGGCTCGAAGCGGCGGCCTCGGATTACCAGCGCCGCTTCGCACCCTGGATTGCCTAACTCATCTGAATCCATTACATTGCGGTCGGACTCT
>JBDSKE010000205.1:0-6316 GCA_039917105.1 Candidatus Eiseniibacteriota bacterium
GGGACAACAGGTGACTGCGGTTCTCGGCGACACGGAGGTACGAGGGCTGCGGGTGACCGACTCGGATGGAGAGCGCGAAGTGCCGTGCTCCGGTGTCGTCATCAAGGTCGGTGTGATGCCGAATAGCGAATGGTGTCGCGACGCGCTTGCACACGACGCGCGGGGCTACCTGCGCGTCGACTCACGCCATGCCACCTCAGGAGCCCTCATCTGGGCGGCAGGGGATGTCACTCGCCCGCTGCTTCCCAGCATTCCGGTCGCGATGAGCCACGGGGCGCAGGCGATTGCCGTGATCCGCGAGGCGCTGCAGAGTCGCTGATTCCGCGCTGTTTTTGGTGAATCGACCGGTCACGGCCATTTGAGCCCCCGGGCCACCGCATGCGCTCCCCTCAAGCCGACCGCGCATCGAGCCGAAACCATGAGGGAATGCCGCACGGCTCGCCAGCGGACCTTGGCGTGGCCGCCCCCCTTCTCGGGAGCGTGATGACCGCTCTGTCCCCCCACCGTATCGCGCCTGCCCCCGCTGTCGCCCTTTGGCCGCGCTTCGCGGCGGTGATGGTCTGCATGGTTGCGTTCGCCGTGCTACTCGATGCGTGGGACCGGCCCGTGCCCACCACCGGCATGTTATGGCTGGATCTCGTCGCGGTCCTCACGCTCGGCTGGAGCCTGCTTGCTCCGGGCGCACCATTGAAGCTGGATTCGTGGGTCACGCCGTTCGATGGACGCGTCTTCGCCGCACTCGCATTGGCCATCCTCGATCTATTCCATACGCATGGCGAGGGCACCAGAATCGCATGGTTGCACCAGATGCTGTCCGCGACCGTTTGTTATTACGCGCTCGTTGCGCGGCTACGTCATCAGCCACGCGGGCCAGATCTGCTGTGGTTGCCGTTCGGCATCGTCGCGTTCGTACTCGGCTTGAGGGCCGTCGTCAGTATGACCTCAGGCATAGTCGCCCTTGCTCGCGCCGCCGACCTGGCCGACGCGGCATGGGCGGCTGATTTCGGGGTGGCCAAGACGCTCGTATTCGCAACGATCGTCTGTGCAGGCCGCGCCTCGGAACAGGCCGCGCCCCCCTATTGGCGATTCGCTACTTGGTTCGGGGCAGTCGGTTGTGTGTTGCATGGATTGGCAGGGGGAATTCCACTGGAGACGCATGCACTCATGCGACTCAATGAGCCGATGTATTTCAGCACGATGGTGGTGACACTACTCGTCCTGATCCCTCTGACGCGCAGCGCTTGGCTGCTGCGCCGTGAGCGAGCCGACGAAGCACCGCGTTGGGCCGGACTGGCCATGGGATTCGCGACGGTGGCATTCATGGGCGTGTTGGGTGGGGCCACCGGGGGTGAGGGCGTGCGGGTCTTGGCCGTCCTGGGCGGCGCTGCGGTGGTGGTGGGTACCGATGCGCCCAAGCCGCTCGCCCCGATCGTCCCAGCATTGCCCACGGAAAAGTCGGCGGAGCGGATGTCGCGCGCGGCCTGATGCGAAGATGGCCCGCACCCCACAGGGGCGGGCCACCCGGCTGGAGTGCGACCGATCACCGCTTGATCGGCAGTACTCCCTTGTCATCGAGGCCCAACACATTCAGCAAGTCCGAGTTCGAAGGGATCACGAACTTGGTCTGATTCGCCAGCACCTCGCGAAGCACGTCGAGCTTCTTGCTGACTTCGGCGCGCTCACGGAAGTGGCTTTCGGCGGCGTTGGAGACCAACTGGATGGCCTGGGCCTCGGCTTGGGCGCGTGTGATCTTGGCCTGCGCGTCACCTTCGGCCCGGAGGATCTCGGACTGTTTCACGCCCTCCGCCTGCAGGATCTGCGATTGCTTCACACCCTCGGACTCAAGGATAGCGGCACGCTTGTCGCGCTCCGCCTTCATCTGGCGCGACATGGCTTCGGTGATGTCCGCCGGCGGATCGATCTTCTGCACCTCGACTCGGGTGATGCGCACGCCCCAGGTGTTCGTGGCTTCATCCAAGACTGCGCGCAGGTTGCTGTTGATCGTGTCGCGCGCCGTCAGGGTCTCGTCGAGCGACTTGTCGCCGATCAAGTTGCGCAGATTGGTCTGCGCCAGCGTGGTGGCGGCGTAGCCGAAGTTCTGTACTTCGAATGTTGCCTTCACGGGGTCGCTGATGCGGTAGTAGATCACCGCGTCGACCGTGACCGAAACGTTGTCCTTGGTGATGACCTTCTGCGGTTCCACATTGATCACGCGTTCGCGCATGTCCACGGTGACCATGTCCTCGATGACGGGCACCAGGAATGTGAGGCCGGATCCCACCGTGTTGCGATACTGGCCCAAGCGCAACACCAAGCCCTTCTCGTATTGCTTCACGATGCGCGCCGCACGCGCCAAGGAGATCAGTGCGATGAATAGGATGATCCCGACGAAGATGAACATGAACTGTTGCATGTCGATCACCTCACCAGAAGCGTGACACCATCCACGCCGTCCACGGTCACGAGAGCTCCGCTCTCGAACGGACCCGCACCCGCCACAGGCAGCGCGCGCCACACTTCTGCACCCATCTTCACCATTCCGGCATCGTGCTCCGCAATGTGTTGCTGAACCACGCCTTGTCGACCAACGAACGCATCCACATTGCTCCTCGCTCCGGCCGGCTTGCTCAGCTTGTGTTTGAGCAGACGCCGACCAAGGGCGATGTACGCGAGGCACAGCACACTTGCGGTGATGGCCCCCTTGATCGGATCGTGCGTCCACAGGCCCACTGCGCCACCCACAACGAACGTGGACCCGATGAGCACGAGGTCGAAACCGGCAAAACCGCCGAGTAGCACCTCGAGGAGCACGAGGGCTGCGCCCAGGATGACCAGGAGCCAACTCCAGTCGTACATGTGGCACGAACCTCCTTTGCCGTACGGGAATGGACCACCCGGTCCGCCGCCAGCGAGGGCAAGATAACAACCCGCGGGCAACTACACGAATGACCGGCATTTGGAAGCGTCGCCCGGATGGAGTCGCATGCATCTTCCCCCCTCAAGCTGGGCGCGAGGGAGCCGAGACTGTCAGGGGTGGATCCGACATTCATCCGGGGGAGGGGAGACATGCAGATCGAGGACCGTCGTGACGGAGCAGTGCTCATCGTGAAACCCATGGAGTCGGCGCTCGACGCCTATGCAGCGACGGGCTTCCGTGAGCGGATGGCGGATTACATCCTGCGGGGCGATCGTCGGATCGTGTTGGATCTGGCCGAAGTGAACTTCCTCGATTCCACCGGGCTTGGCGCGATCGTCTCGAGCCTCAAACGGCTCGAGGGGAATGGCACCATCGTGCTGTGCAATGCTGGCGAGATGGTGATGGACGTGTTCCGCTTGACGCGCATGGACCGCGTGTTCCCGATCGTGGGTTCGAGCGCCGAGGCCGTGGCCACCGCCAGCGCCAAAGAGCCCCGCGCGGCTTGAACGGACATCCCTGCGGGTGCGGCGCGCGTCGCCTTGCGGTAGTACGCTATCGCGAGTGCAGTGCCCACCCCAAGGAGACCCATGCGGGTCAGTCGTCATGCCATGACCGGGATCAGTCGCGCAGCCCTACTCGTGCTGCTGAGTTGCCTGTCCGGCTGTGAGCCGGTCATCGCACTCGGTGTGCGATTGCTCTACCGCCGCGCAGAACTCCCGGCGGCGCAGGTTCGTTCCGATATCCGTTACCTGCCGCGGACGGATGCCGCGGACGAGGCGCACCGCCTTGACCTGTACATGCCGCGAGGGATGGGTTGGCCGCTGCTGGTGTTCGTGCATGGCGGCAATTGGGACACGGGCGACAAGAACACGCGCGTGGGCGGCGCCGACGTGTACGCCAACCTCGGGCGCTTCTACGCGACGCAGGGAATCGGCGTCGCCGTGATCGACTATCGATTGCAGCCGAACGTCGATTGGCGCGGACAGGTCCGCGACGTTCGAGCGGCCCTGCAATGGGGGATGGACAGCATCGCGGCCTATGGCGGGCGGGCCGACGCGTTGTTCCTCATGGGCCACTCGGCGGGAACGCATCTAGGCAGCTATGTCGCTTTCACGGCGGACACGGCCCTGCAGCTTCGCCTTCGTGGGGTGATCGCGGTGAGCGGCGCGGGACTGGACATGACGGACACCTTGACATGGGCGTTGGGAGAGGACCCCGCGTTCTACGAGAAACGGTTTCGCGGCGAGGAGAGGAGTGAACAATGGCGCAGCGACGCCTCGCCGATTCTGCAGCTCGATCGATATGCGCCCCCATTCCTCATCCTGCATGCGGGCGGCGAGAAGGAGGGGCTGAAGCGACAATCCCACTTGTTGCTCGAGGCGCTGCAAGGTAAGGGCATTCCCTCTTCGTTGGTGGTGGTCCCGGGCGAGAGTCACTCACGGATCGTGCTTACACTCAGTCGACCGGACAAGACGGCGGGCCCCGCGATCATCGAGTTCGTGAAGCGTGTTCAGGCGGGCAGATGAGGAGATTGCCCAGATGGAATCGGACCCCGAACGCAGCGCCACTTCGCTTGACTCGTCATCAGCATTTAGTGACAGTCTCGTTTTCACCCTCTGACTGCGAGGCTGGATGAAACTCCCGTTGGTCGTGCGGCGAGAGTTCCCGCTCGGCTGGGTGGCACTGATCTCTGCCGTTGGCGGGGCAATCGTCACGTCGGCATTGCAGCTCGACCCGATGCAGAATCCGGACAGCATCGCGTTCCTCGCGATCGCGCGCTCGGTATTGGCGGGCCATGGTTTCCGCTACCAAGAGGCGCTCATCCCCGGTCTGGACCTGCTCGCGTTCCGGGCCCCGGGCTATCCAGCATTCTTGGCTGCGGGGCTGATGCTGCACGGCATTGGCAGCGTGATCGCGATCCAAGGGGCCATGAACGGCCTTGCGGCTGCGCTGGTCGGCGCCATCGCGCGGGATCTGGGCGCGGGGCGTTGGGCCTGGTTGGCGTTCGCGTTGCGGCTCCTTTGGCCTTCGGCATGGTTCTATTCCGGGCTCCTGCTGAATGAGACCCTGTTCGAGTTCGTTTCGATTCTTGCCGTATGGCTCGTCCTCCGCGGTGACGCCCGCCGACAAGTGTCGTGGTGCATCCTGGCGGGTCTGTGCATCGCGGGCGCCGTGCTCTGTCGCCCCGTGGGTATCGCCCTGGCGGGTGCGCTCGGGCTCTGGTTGTTGTTCCGATTCCCGCGTGCAGTGCTGCCATTCACGGCTGCCGCCCTGCTCGCGTGGTCGCCCTGGCCGGTCCGCAACGCCCGGGCCCTGCATGCGTTCGTCCCATTCACGACCAATGGCGGAGCCACGACCTGGGCGGGCACCACCGATGGCCGGGTCCTTCCGGCTTACCTCTGGATGGGGGCCCATGTGCAATTGGGCGAACTCGGATTCGATCGTCACTTCTATGCACTCGCCCGGGAGCGGATGCGCGCCGACCCCGGAGCGATGCGCGCTGGGGCGCTCCGTCGCGCGGTGACGTACCTGGGGCCGATCCGGGGAACGGACTCCAGCCTGTGGGCAAGTCGCTTCGCGATGATGGCCGCACTCGCTGCCCTGGCGATGGCCACTGCGCGCCGTCGTGCCGTGCTGCCCCTTCTGATCTGGGTCGCGCAAGGGGCGATGATGGTTCCGATCTTCCTGATCGCGCGCTATCGATTCCCGACCGAGTGGTGCGTGGTGGTGACCGCCGCACTCGGAGTCCAGGGCGTGGCGGAAAGATGGGGCCCGCGACGCGCGTCCGCGCTGGCGCTGGCTGCACTGGTCCTCTGTATCGGGGGTTCGCTCGCACTTTCGCGGAGATGATCGCGCCAGCGCTGTGGCACTTCGCAAGAGGCTTATGCTATCCTTTTGTGTCGGGAACGCGCGGTGATCCGGCGCGTCCCGCAACGGCCCATCGCACAGGAGCCCGTCCTTGCCCGCACGGCCTGAACTCGATTCCGTTATCGTCGGTGGAGGCTTCTTCGGGTGCAGCCTCGCCGTGCACCTCAGGCGGGAGATGGGCCAACGGGTCGTCCTGTTCGAGATGGGCGAAGACCTGTTGCAACACGCGAGTTATGCGAACCAGGCACGCGTCCACAACGGCTACCATTATCCGCGCTCACTGCTCACCGCCCTGCGGTGTCGGATCAACTTTCCGCGCTTCGTGCAGGAGTATGCCGAGTGCGTCGTGGGCGACCTGGAGAAGTACTATGCGGTCGGCCGGAACTTCTCGAAGACCACCGCCGCCCAATTCCGACAATTCTGTGAACGGGTGGGCGCGCCGATCGAGCGCGCGCCGGCCAGGATCCGAAAGCTCTTCGACCCGGACTTGGTCGAGGATGTCTTCTCGGTCCACGAGTTGGCGTTCGACTC
>JBDSKE010000206.1:0-5164 GCA_039917105.1 Candidatus Eiseniibacteriota bacterium
AGCGCTTCACGCAGCGTTCCAAGACCTCGTGCGCGCCAACGCTTTCGTGCAGTGTCTGCCCGGTTGGCGTCACGTCGCCGATCCGCACGGCATTGCGGCGGCGCAACTCCACCGGATCCAGCCCCAATTCGGCCGCGATGCGGTCCATGTGGCGTTCGATCGCGAACAGCGTCTGGGGCGCGCCGAAGCCACGGAACGCGCCGTTGGGAGGGGTGTTCGTGGCGACGACCCGCGCATGGATGCGCGAGCTGCCCCAGCGATACGGGCCCCCCGCATGGATCGCCCCGCGCGAGAGCACCACGGGCGACAGCGTCACATAGGCACCGCCATCCATGACCACTTCGTGTTCCAGCGCCAGCAGTGTGCCGTCGCGCTTGACCCCGGCGCGGATCCTGCTCCAGGACGGATGGCGCTTGGTGGTGGCGGCGAGATCCTCAGCGCGGTCGTACACGATCTTGACCGGCTTACCGCTCTTCCACGCCAAGAGCGCCGCATGCGCCGCGAGAATGCTGGGGTATTCCTCCTTGCCGCCGAACCCGCCGCCGGTGACCGTCTGCACCACGCGCACCTTTTCGGCCGGTAGCGCGAACGCGTGCATGAGTGCCTTGTGCACATAGTAAGGGCACTGGAGCGAGCCCTTCACCGAGACGCCGCCTTCGGGTGTCCGCTCGGCGAGCATGGCGTTGTTCTCGATGTACAGCTGCTCCTGATGCCCGCAGCGGTATTCGCCCTCGACGATCAGGTCCGCCTGGGCGAAGCCGTCGGCCAAGTCGCCGCGCTCGATCGAGATGTGCTTGAAGACATTGTCGGCCCCGTACAGAAGCGTGGTCGCCTCGAGCGAATCCTCCATCGTGAACACCGGCTCGAGCGGTTCCACCTCGATCCGCACCGCGCGCACCGCTGCCTCGACCCGTTCAGCATCGGCGTGGGCGAGCAGCACCACCGGTTCCTCGGCGTGGCGGATCTGGTCCGTCGCCAGGATGGGCTGGTCGCCCACGATCAACGCCACGATGTTCTCGCCTGGGACATCGCGATGGTCGACGATGGTGAACCCGGACCAGTCGAACGCGGGATCGAAATGGATTCCCAGGATGCGGCCGCGCGCCACCGTGGAGCGCACGGTGCGGCCGTGCAGCACGCCGGGCACCGCAAGGTCGTCCAGATACAAGGCACGTCCGGTGACCTTGTCGGCACCTTCGAGCTTGGGGATGTTCACGCCTACCGAGACAGGGCGCACCACGGTCACGCGGCGCGTGACCTCAGCTGAGGCGGATCGGGAGTGGGCCATGCTGCAATGTAAGGTACACGGGCTCAGGGCTGCCACTTTCCCTGCGCACGCCCGCCCCGAACGTCCGGGCGACCCAATGGTCATGCTCTCTGCTATCTTTCCGCCCTGTGAGCCCTCGTCGCCATTTCGCCAGCTTCCCGTTCGTCGTTCTGCTCGCGCTTTCGGCGTGCACGCCCCCGGCGCGGGACCATCGTTACTTCGGGTCGATCACGCCTCCACAGGGTCAGGTGTTCCGCTTCAATAATGGCGCCGAGCCCGAGGGCACGGACCCGGGCGTGATCAGCGGACAGCCCGACGGCCGTGTGGCACGCATGCTGTTCGAAGGACTGGTCACGGCGGATCCCCAGACTCTGGAGCCACGTCCGGGGCTGGCGTACCGCTGGGAGAGCAGCGCCGATGGGCTCGTGTACACCTATCATCTGCGCCCGGGCCTGCTGTGGAGCGATGGCACTTCGCTCACTTCTCGCGACTTCCTGTACTCCTGGACGCGGGCGCTCGATCCGATCACGGTCTCGCGCAACGCCTCATTGCTCTACCCCGTCCGCAATGGCGAGCGTTTCAACAAGGGCGAACTCACCGACGCCGCGCAACTCGGGCTGGCTGCTCCCGACGACAGTACATTCGTCGTGACGCTCGAGAATCCCACCGCATACTGGTTGTTCCTCAACTCCTACTACACATTCCTGCCCGTGCCGCGGCACACGATCGAGAAGTGGGGCGTCCGCTGGACGCGACCCGAGCACATCGTCAACAACGGCCCGTTCAATCTCGCCTACTGGAAGCAGTACGACCGCTTCGAATTCATCCCGAACGAGAAGTATTGGGATCGCTCGGCCGTCAAGCTCGAGCGGATCATCGCCTACACCGTGGATGACCTGAACACCTCGACCAACCTGTACAAGGCGGGCGTCATCGACTGGAACCCCAGCGGTTATATCCCGGGGCCGTTCATCCCACAGATGCAACCATTCGAGGACTTCCGCAAGGGAAGCTACCAAGGGGTCTACTTCTATAGTGTGAATGTCACCCGCAAACCCTATGACAACGCGCATGTCCGCCGCGCGCTCAATCTGGCGATCGACCGCCTTGCCATCACCCGCGATGTCCTCAAGGGCAGCCGCGAACCCTGGGGACGCATCACACCCTCGGGCTACCCGGGCTACGAAGGGGCGGTCCAGGTCGCCTACGATCCCGCCCGGGCGCGCGAGGAGTTGGCCAAGGCCGGCTACCCTGGCGGCAAGGGCTTCCCCAAGTTGAATATCCTGTTCAACACCAGTGAGGACCACCGCCGCATCGCCGAGACCATCCAAGCCATGTGGAAGCGTGACCTGGGCATCCAAGTCGAACTTTCGAATCAGGATTGGGGATCGTACCTGCAGGCCACCACATCCCTGCAATACGACGTCGCGCGACGCTCGTGGATCGGCGACTACCTCGATCCCAACTCGTTCCTGCAACTGCTCACCACCGGCGACGGCAACAACCGCAGCGGTTGGAGCGACCCCGAATACGACGCCCTGATCAAGCTGGCCGCGCGCACGCTCGATCCGGCCGAACGGTTCCGCGTCCTGCAACGGGCCGAGACGATGGCGGTCGAGGCGGCCCCGTTCCTGCCCATCTACCACTACTCCACCATCGAACTGGTGAAACCCTGGGTGCGCGGCCTGTACCCGACGGCGCTCGATACGCACCCACTCAAAGCCGTCTTCCTCGACCACGAATGGCAGCAGCATCAGCCACGGGCCGGGGGAAATCAGCCATGATCACTTTCCTCACTCGCCGCCTGATGCTCATGATCCCCACGCTATGGGTGATCGCCACGCTGACGTTTTTCATGATGCGCCTGGCTCCGGGCGGGCCGTTCATGTCCGAAAAGGACATCCCGGTTGCGACCAAGACGCAGTTGTTGCACCAGTACGGGCTCGACAAGCCATTGGTGCAGCAGTACGGCATGTTCCTCGTGAATGCGGTGCGCTTCGACTTCGGGCCGTCGTACAAATACCCGCAACAACAAGTGCGGGAGATCATCGCCGAGGGTTTCAAGGTGTCGGCCGAACTCGGCGGTTGGGCGCTGTTGCTGTCGCTCCTGCTCGGGGTGCCGATCGGCATTATCGCCGCGGTGAACCAGAATCGCGCGCCCGACCACGCGGCCATGGCTTTGGCCCTGGCCGGCGTCTCGATTCCCAACTTCGTGCTGGGTCCCGTGCTGGTGCTGGTGTTCTCGCTGACGCTCTACTGGCTGCCGCCGGCTCTGTGGCGCGGCCCCGAAACGCGCATCCTGCCCGTCCTTGCTCTGGCCGTGAGCTATGTGGCGTACATCGCACGCCTGACACGTGCCGGCATGCTCGAGGTGTTGCGCCAGGATTACATCCGCACCGCGCGCGCCAAGGGCCTGTCGGAACGTGTCGTGGTGCTCAAACATGCGCTCAAGCTGGGCATCCTGCCCGTGGTGAGCTATCTCGGACCAGCCGCCGCTCGTATCATCATGGGCTCGATCGTGATCGAGCAGATCTTCGCCATCCCCGGGCTCGGCCGTTATCTAGTGATCGGGGCCACGAACAAGGACTACACGCTCGTGCTCGGGGTGGTGCTGTTCTACGCCAGTTTCCTGATGGCGCTGAACCTGCTCGTCGACATCGCCTACACCTGGCTCGACCCGCGCGTGGAGCTGCGATGAGCATCGGCATCGCACCGCCCGCGACCGTGTCGTCTGCAACCCAGACGAGTGCCCCGCGCAGCCTGTGGGGCGACGCATGGATGCGGCTGCGTCGCAATCGCATGGCGGTCGCCTCTGGCGCGTTCCTGGTGTTGATCTCGCTGTTCGCGCTCACCGCACCGTGGTTACCGTTCCTGCAGGATCCCACGCTCCAGGATCTGGCGCGAGGCGCCACTCCACCGAACCCCACCCATTGGTTCGGCACGGACGAACTGGGGCGCGACACATTCGCGCGTGTTGCGCACGGCGGGCGCATCTCGATGCTCGTCGGATTGGTGGGCACATTCGTGTCGCTGGTGATCGGCGTCACCTGGGGCGCGGTCGCCGGCTACGTGGGCGGCAAGGTGGACGAGTTCATGATGCGCGTGGTCGACGTCCTTTACTCGCTGCCCTACATCTTCCTGGTCATCCTGTTGCTGGTGTTCTTCTCCAAGAGCCTGCTCATGCTGTTCGTGGCGCTGGGCCTGGTGCAATGGCTCACCATGGCCCGCATCGTCCGCGGTCAGGTGCTGTCGCTGCGCACCCAGACATTCGTGGAGGCCGCGCGCGCGCTTGGCGCAGGGACGCCGGCCATCCTGTTCCGGCACATCGTGCCCAACACACTGGGACCCGTGATCGTGTTCACAACGCTCACGGTGCCGGCCGTGATCCTGCAGGAAGCATTCCTGTCGTTTCTGGGGCTCGGCGTTCAACCCCCCGCCGCTTCGTGGGGCACGCTCGTCTCGGACGGGGCCAAGGTGTTGGCTCTATTCCCCTGGCTGGTGATCTTCCCCGGCCTCGCCATGTCGTTGACGCTGCTCGCGTTCAACTTCCTGGGTGACGGCTTGCGCGATGCGCTCGATCCCCAAGGGTCACGGCAGCTGCGTCCGTGACTGCGCCGCATGGACTACTCCGCTCCACAGTCTATGCTTTTTGCGTCACCAGCGCGGCGCGATCGGCCGAACTCAAGGGGCGGGCCTCCACCACCAACTGACGCGCCCAATCCATGCGCGAGGGGATGTTCACCAGCAGCACCCCACGGATCACGTCCTCATGCAGATAGAAGACAACGCCTTCTCGGCCGGGCTCTAGCCAGACTTCCTCGTGATCGAGCCGGGAATCCAACTCCCCCACGCCTTCGAACCGCAGTTCGCCGACCCGGAACCACTTGCAGGGCATGT
>JBDSKE010000207.1:0-10154 GCA_039917105.1 Candidatus Eiseniibacteriota bacterium
CAAGCACTCGGCGTGCCGGCGAGACCCCCTGCGACTCGATCACATAGACGCCGGCTGCGGACGCGTTCCCCTGCCGCATGAAAACAACCGAGCGACCGTCCGGCGAGTAGCTCGGGAACGCACAATCCTCGTTGGTGGCAGCGGCGAGCCGGCGAGCCCCTAACTGCCCGCGCGTGAGTACAAGCACCTCATACACCGCTTGTCCCGGCGGCACACTCGTGAGCGCGACCGTGCGGCCATCGGGCGAAATACTCGGCGCCCCCTCGAACGCGCGGCGCTCGCCATTCCACTCCTCGAAGTGACCATCGGGCCGGAGGACGCCCACCCACCGCTGACTCGCATCGACCTTGCCGGGGGCGTAGACGAGTGTGCCGTCACCCGAGACATTGATCGCGCCATGTTCCCAGACATTGGCGATGCGGACCCCCTCGAACACCGTGACGGGTTCCGCCGTGCGGCGCATCTTCTTCACATCGAAGGGTGCCGCAAGCACCGAGTTTCCACGCGTCAACAACAATCGGCCTTGGGGAGTCAATCGCGGCGAGGCGGCATTCTTGGCGAGGGTGTTCACTTGCCCCGTCGTCAGGTCGAGCGCCACGGCGTCGATATTCCAGCCCGATGGCGAGTAATAGGAGGCTGTCCCGAGGCACCCTCGGCCGCCCGGGAGTGCGGCGTGCAAATCGAGCTTCTGCACAGGCAGCTCCCACTTGATCCGGGTCCACTTTCGCGGGGTGGTCCGCGCCGGCTCGACGATTCCGACGGAATCCCATCCCTGGATCACGGCGAATCCGCCATCCGGCAAGGTGCTCCACGTGTACCACCTCGAGTTCCATGGAGCTACCAGCGTGGGAGGGGCGCTGCCATCGACGGCGACACGCGACAATTGCATCTGTGAGGAGCCGCGCGCCGAGGGCCCCAGGAAATACACCCATTGCCCATCAGGGGGAACATCGTATGAGCTCACGTCCGTGGTTCCGGGAATGGGTTCCCAAGAGAACCCATCCATCTTGCGCCGGTACAAGTACCCCGCCGGCTCCTGCCCCGATTCCACCGCGCGGCCCTCGCCGCGCGCGAACAACGTTCGGCCATCCGCTGAGATCCCTATCCTGCGAATGGAGATGTCGGGGGGTGGGACCACCGACAATCTCACAACGCTGGTCTGGCCGCCTCGCCGCAGCCCGCGCAGCCACAGCCCCCCCACAAATGCCGCGGCCACCAAGATCGCGACGCCCAGCCAAACGAGCGCCGACACGCGAGCGCGGGCGCCGGACGCCGCCGGCACGATGCCCGAAGCCATGTCGCGCCGAGCCGCTTCCAGGTCGAGCTTCGCATCCCCGATGTCGCGCAGCCGCTTGCGCGTATCCTTCTCAAGGCACCGTCGCAGCAGTTCGCGCACTCGCTCGGGGGTCTGAGGCGGCAACAGATTCCAATCGGGTTCGCGCTCGAGAATCCGCGCGATGGTGTCCGACACGGTCTCGCCGCCGAACAGCGGCCTTGCCGAGAGCATCTCGAACAACATGACCCCGAAGGCCCAGATGTCGGCGCGCCGGTCCACAGCCTTACCCCGCGCCTGCTCGGGGGCCATATACGCCGCCGTGCCCAGGATCACGCCGGCATGCGTCCCGAGCGTGAGCGTTGGGGATTGAGAAATCTGCGGATCTGAACCCGAGCCTTCATCGCCCAGCAGAGCCTTGGCGAGACCGAAGTCGAGCACCTTGACCGTACCGTCCCCGGTGAATTTCACGTTCGCGGGCTTGAGGTCGCGATGGATGATGCCACACTCATGCGCGTACTCCATCGCCTCGGCGATCTGATGTGCTACCTCGATCGCTTCGGCTGGAGGCAAGGCGCCCTGCTTGGCGAGGTACTGGGCCAGCGTCGGGCCCTCGATCAACTCCAGCACGAGTGCCGGTACGCCGTCAGCGTCTTCGAGTCCCAGTAGGCCGCCGATGCGCGGATGATTCATCGAGGCCAGTAGCCTCGCCTCGCGCTCGAAGCGGGCGAGCCGCTCGAGGTCACTCGCGAGCGCCGCAGGAAGGACCTTGATGGCCACCTCGCGCTGCAGCCGTGTATCGCGCGCGCGCCAGACCTCTCCCATGCCGCCCGCACCCAGCGGGGACAGAATCTCGAACGGACCGAGCCGGGTTCCTGACGCGATGGGCATTGCGATTACAACCGCGCGACGAACTCGCCCGTGCGCGTGTCGATCTTCACCTTGTCGCCCACCTCGATGTAGGGCGGGACTTTGACCTCAAGGCCCGTTTCGAGGATTGCTGGCTTACTGGTGTTCTGGACCGCAGCGCCCTTGATGTTTGGGGTGGTTTCCGACACCAGGAGCTCGACGAACATGGGCGGGTCGATGCCCACCACCCGACCATCGAAGTAGTCGGCATTGATCATCATTCCATCGATGAGATACCCGGCGTTATCGCCCAGTACTTCACGCGTCAGCTCCACCATCTCGTAGCTGTCGGTATTCATGAAGTGGAAATTGTCGCCGGCTTTGTAGCTGAACTGCAGCGAGTGTTGATCCAGCGAGGCCTTCTCAACCTTCTCTTCGGAGGAGAACCGCACTTCGGTATTGGATCCGTTGTCGATGCTCACCAGGCGGGCCTGCACGAATCCGCGCAGGTTTCCCGGGGTGCGATGCACCATGCTCGCGACACGCCACGGCTTCCCGTTATACATGATCAGGTTGCCGACGCGGAGCTGGGTCGCTGCAATCATGCGGAGTTCCTTGCGGTGGAAGGTTCGGCGCCTGAGGGGGACACGGGCCCCTCAGAGGACCTCCCCATGACTACCCTTGCGGCCAAGGAGTCTGCCGCAGGGATGCGACTCGAGGCAAATTGCGGGCTCAGCCGCGGCGGATCAGCATCAAGGTCACGTCGTCGGCGCGATGTTCGCCGGCAGCGAAGGTGTCGATGCGTTCGATGAACCCGTCTGCCACCTTGGAAAGCTCCAGTTCGGGGGAGAATGTCGACATCGCCTCGGCCACGCGCTCGAAGTCGAAGAAGTCCGGGCCGCACTGGGCTTCCGGGATGCCATCGCTGAACACCGCCATCAGCTCTCCCCGCTCAAGCGTGGTCTCGCCCATGGTCCATGGGAAATCCGGCAGCATGCCAACAGGGATGCCAGTGGCTTCAAGCGTGCGCAGCACGCCACCGTGAGACAAATGCGGCTCGGGGTGGCCCGCATTCACGTATCGCAATCGGCCCGTATCCGCATCCAGATAGCCGACGAACATCGTCACGAAGCTACGTGCGTCGGTGCTGCGGTGCGTCACGGCGTTGAGTCTGCGGATCAACGCGAGCGGGTCATCGCACACGTCGTACAACACGCGCGCCGTCGAGAGGACCGAAGACATCAGGAGCGCGGCGCCCATCCCCTTGCCCGAAACGTCACCCTGCATCACGACCAGTATGCCGTCATCGCGACGGTGGAAATCATACAGGTCGCCGCCCACCTCGTAACAGGTCTCCAGGCGCGCATGCATGGTCCATCCCGTCCAATCGGTGGGAGCCGGGGGCAACAACGCTTCCTGGATGCGAGTGGCCGTGGACAGTTCCTGCGCCAGCCGCTGGCGCGCGGCATCCGCCTCGATCAGGCGCGCGTTCGTGATTTTCACCGCGGCCATGTTGCCGAGCAGCGTCAAGAGTTCGAGTTGCTCCTGCCCGTACAGCACGCGCGGGTCAGTGCTGTCCACGTAAAGCACCCCCAGCACCTGTTCGTTGTCGAACAAGGGTACGGCCATGGCACTGTGGATCGCCTGCGCGATGATGCTGTTCTGCCCCATGAAGCGCGGGTCGTTCAGCGCGTCCCCGGTGATGACCGCGGTATTGTCGTCGAGCACCGTGCGCATGATGGTCTGCGACAGAGCCAGCGGTTCGCTTGGGTTCACCGGACGCCCGCCCGCCCGCCGCGAAGCGATCGGGGTGGGCTCGGTACCGGGCTTGTCACGCAGCAGCATCACGAACCGACTGGCCGGCATGGCCTGTTCGACGAATCTCAGGAGTTCTTCACAGGTTTCGCGTAACGGGCGCGGCAGCACCAGCAGCGCGCCAGCCTTGGATAACAGCTTGACCAGCTGCGCGGAAGCATTCGTATTCTCGGAAGAGCGCTGCAACACATCGGCGACGCGTAGCCGCATGCTGGAGCCCAGCCCCTTGGACTCGCTGAACTGGGTGCGTGCCTCCTCGCCACTCGACACGCGCAGCAGGACGTGCCCGATCTCGAGCGTATCTCCGGCCGCAACCGGGAGCGGGGCGGTGGCATCCACGCCGTTCACGCGCGTGCCATTGCGACTGTTCAGGTCACGCACGGTCCATCGGCCACCGGTTTCGGCGAACTCAGCATGCTCCTTGGATACGGTGCCATCCAAAAGCTGCACGCCATTGCTCGATGAGCGTCCAGCGCGCAATGGCGACCCGCTCAACTCCCATGTCCGATTCTCGCCATTCACGAATGCCTGGACCGTCAGTGCCATCCCAGCCTCTTTCCCAAGCGTGTCACGCCACGGCCTCGACCGCTCGCATGAGCCGATCGAGGTCGGAGCTGTCGTTGTAGACCTGTCCCGAGATCCGCATCCATACCCGGCCCTTGAACCCATGGACCTGAATCTCGACATTCTGTTCGTAGAGCAATGCGTCCTTGAGGCGCTGGCCGTCCTCCCGGGTGGTCCCGAAGCGGAGCGGCAAGGGAATCGTGGCCATCGTGCCGACCATCGCCGCTTCAGCCGGAAGCGTGGTGCCCCAATGGTCGCACAACATCCGCGCGGCGTCCCACGCGAACGCGTGATCGTACGCCCGCATCTGTCCCAGACCCAACTCCTGCATGAATTCGATGCCGGCGGGCGCAGCCAAATAAGCAGATGGATCGCGAGTACCGGTCAGGTTGAACTCGTGCGTGAAGCCCAAGTCGTAACCCCACGAGATGACGGGTGGATGGAGGTTCCGCTGGGCTGCAGGGCCCGCCCATAGGATGCCACAACCTCGCGGCGCCATCGCCCACTTATGCAGGTTGCCGGTGTACCAATCCGCCCCGACCGCCGGGATGTCGAGCGGGAGCGCCCCCGGTGCATGCGCACCGTCGACCAACACGCGCACGCCGGCGGCATGCGCACGAGCCACGACCTCGCGCACCGGCAGCACCAGCGCGCTGCCCGAGGTGACGTGGTCCACCACCAGCAATCGAGTGTGCGGCGTGAAAGACGCGGCGATAGCCTGCACGACGCTCGCCTCGGTCGTGCCCGGGAAGGGCAGTTCCACCGTGCGCACCACGGCGCCCGCGCGCCTGGCGACATGTTCAGCCGCAAGATAGACCGCACCATAACCGTGATCGGTGAGCAGAATCTCATCGCCCGGGGCCAATGCCAGCGAACCCAGCACCGCACTCATGCCTTCGCTGGCGTTGCCCACGAACACCAGGTCGTCGCCGCGCGCCCCCACGAACCTCGCCACCTGCTCTGCCGCGGCGCGCATGCGCGGCTGCATGCGCAATGCGAACTGTTTCACGTCGGCGAGTTCGCGCAACAGATAGCGCGCCGGCTGGCGTTCGATGTCGTCGCGAATCGCCTGCTGGGCCGCCAGCACGGTGCGCGGGGTGGCGCCGACGGTACCGTGATTGAGATAGGTGATGTGCGGATCGAGCATCCAGCGTTCGAGCATGTGCCGTCCGAATGAGTCCATCGTCCCTCCCTGCGTTGATCCGCGAGCGAACACGGCCACCTCCGTCGTGGCGGAATGGGCTCAGACGTCAAAGCGCCGCGGCCCCAATGGACCGCGGCGCCTGCGTGAAGCTTGCGAAGCGGTCTCTGCCGCCCCGCTTGGGACTCACTGCTGAGAGTTGTTCGCCGCTCCGCCCGGTCCGCGCGGTGCGCCGCCCGACATGTCGACATCGCGACCCGCTTCGAGCGCACGCTTGATGCGGGCGCGGGATTCAAGCAGGTGGGCGCGTGTGTTGTCACCCACCGGGGCCGTGGAAGCCAAGGCACGCGCACAGCGCGCATCCACGCGCGCGAGCGCGAGGCGGGCGAGGGCGCGAGCGTCATCCGGTGCACCCACAGGCGGCGACGCCACCAGAGTGGACATGCGATCCACGAACGCGCGCTGCACTTCGCGACGCGTGCTCGTGCCTTCCAACGTTTTCATGGCCGCCGGACTGGCCGAACCCACTTCGCCCCAGATGGTGCGCGTCAGCCGATCGAAATGCTCGGACATGCGATACGCGTCAGGGGTGCGCGATTCGGCCTCACGCATGCGCGCCAGCAACGCCGGCCCGGTAACAGCATTGAGAAATGTCGTCTGGATGGCCAGCACCTTGTCGTTGAAATCATAATCGTGACGCCCCGTGAACGTGCCGGCTCCCATCCCCCACTGCGACCATCGGTTCGGAGCCAGCCGCTGCAACAGCTTTCCCGGGGCCGCGAAGGCATCCGCCGCCCAGATTCGTGTGCCCAGGAAATCCAACGCCTCGCGCTGCTTGGCAGCAGCGACCGGAACCACCGGATCCTTCTCGGAAGGCTGCCCACGCTCCACGCGAGAGATGTACGAGCCACCCAGGTACTTGACCGCGACGACAGAAGCGATGCCGTATTGCTGGAGCGCTGTGTCCATCGCGCGGCGCAGCGCCGTCAGGTCACCGCTGTTGCCGACAATGCGCTCCTCGAAACCCGGCGCGCGCCAGAGCTTGGCGATATAGGCGGTGCGGTCCTTGGCGAACTGAAGCGGATCGCCGCCCAGGTCATAAATGTTCGACCGCGGGTCAGGAGCATCGGCCGGATAGGTGTCCTCGTCCGTCGAATACTCGTGGCCGGGTTGGAGCGACTCGTCCGCCACCTTGCGCATGACCTTGTAATCGTCGTCCGGATTCCCCGCACTCGTAGGCTGGTAGCCATACCGGATCGCCCACATGTCGTAGGTGCCCGGCGTCGTGGTCCAGTAGTCGCCCTGCTTGGTATGCGAGTAGTCGATGTTCGCGGAGGGATACTCCATCACCGAGGAGTACAGTCCGTTCTGTTGCGTCCAGAGGGCATCCTGCAGCTTGTCGACGGGCGTCGAAGTACTGCTGCGGAAGTTGTGGCGCAGGCCCAACGCATGCCCGACCTCGTGCATGACGGCCCATTCCACCGCGGGCTTGAGGTACGCATCGGGAATCGGGGCGCCCGGCTCGAGCCTACCTTCCATCAGCATGGACATGTGCTGAATCGCGCCCGCCCCCGCCATGGCGTCCCCGGCCATGCACAGTTTGTCCAGCGACATCCCCAGCGGCAGGGCCTCGAGCATGCTCTGCGGGAGGATGCTGCTGGCCAGCGCCTCGGGTCCCGCGAACCGGCGATAGGCATTGGCATAGCTCTGGAACATCGACGCTTCAAACAAGATATCCGAGTCGAAGATCTGGCCCGTACGTGGATCCACGCGTGACGGTCCGATCGCGCCGAATGACGGCTCGTTCGAAGTGATCCATCGAATGGTGCTGTAACGCACATCCTCGGGGTCCCAATCGGAGTCGTCCTTGGGCGGATCCATCGCGACAATTGCGTTCTTGAGGCCAGCGGCCTCGAATGCCTTCTGCCACTTCTCGACGCCTTCCTTCACCCACGGGCGGAACTTGTCCGGCACGGTCCAGTCGACGTAGTACACGATGGGCTTGACCACCTCGCTGACCGCCGCACTTGGATCCTTCTTCTCCAACCGCCAGCGGTTCACATAGCGAAGCCAGAAGTTCTCTTTGTCGTCACGGCCGAAATCCTTCTTGGCCCCCATGAAGTACCCGACGCGATTGTCCGCATAGCGCGGCGGCATGGGATTCTGAGGCAGGCGGGCAAAAGAATAATGCACCGTCACGGGGATGTAGCGGTTGTCCGGCACGCTCTCGAGCGAGAGGCGCGCGCGATCGTTCGGCGTGTATGTGAGCAGCGCCTCGATCTCACAGTTGTCGGGGAAGTTCTTGATCTGAGTGAGCGCCGAACGATCCTTGTCGAAGCGCACTGAAACGTTGCCGAGCGCGCCTTTCATCTGCTCGCTCAAGTCGGTGACGTCGCCTACCAACATCGAGGCAAGGTCGATGAGCACTGCCTTGGTGCTGTCGTGTTCGCTCTCGATCTTGAACGACGCCAGGACCGAATTGGGGATCGAGTTGTCCCGCGCCTTGTCGATTGGCGTGTCTTTCGGAGTGACGAACCGAGTATTCACATCGTAGAGCATGACGCGATCGCCGACGCGCTCGAACTGCAGCATGCGATCGTCCAGCGGCAAGCCCCCGAGCAGGAAATTCGACCCGATTCCTCGAGTGGTGCTCACCACATAAAGGAAGGGTTGGGCCAACTGCTCCTTCGTGACTTCCAGATACAGGATGTCCCGCTTCTTGTAGAGGTTGAAGAACCCCTTTTTGAGCTCGGCATCCTTGGTGATCTTCTTCCACTCACCGAAGGGCTTCTCGGGCGTGGCGCCTGCGGCCGCCTCCCCGGGCTTGCCCTTGGTCGGAGCCGATGCGGCGGTCGTCACGCCCAGCGCCACGAAGAGGGTGAGCATGACCAGTGACGACGACGAATGACGACGATGCATACGAGGACTCCAGTCGCGGGTGTCGTGTACGACGGGCCGCGCTAGGAAATGGGAAGTATCCGGCCGCGGACGGACCGCGGTTCAGGGCGGGAGCAGTGTAACCGTAGCGAGCGCTGGACGGCCGGGGCGATACCGGCTGGACAGGCGCGGAAATCGGGCCCACCAGCGGGGCCGTTTCGCGTGGCGATTGCAGCGGTGCATGGTTAGACTGCGGCCCGCTCGACGCTTGTCCCCACTGACCAAGGAACCCCCGCCATGTCCACGCCCTCGACCGAAGTCGCATTGGACTGCTTCACGCTCGCCGCGGGGTTCCACTGCTCGGCGGCCGCATGCGGCTTGAAGAAGAATGGCGCCCTCGACCTGGCCATGGTCTGGTGCGATGAGCCGGCCTCGGCTGCGGGCGTATTCACCACCAATCGGGTACAGGCGGCGCCCGTGCTGTTGGACCGGGAGAGCCTTGTCGCGACCTCAGGGCGCATGCGCGGCGTCCTGGCCAACGCGGGATGCGCCAATGCGGTGACCGGCGAGCGAGGGTTGGTGGACGCACGGCACATGCAAGCCATGGCTGCCGCAGCGATCGACGCGAAACCCGAGGAGATGCTGGTGTTATCGACCGGCGTGATTGGCGTGTTCCTCGACATGGAAAAGGTCGGCAACGGCGTGCGCGCCCTGGGAACCACCGAAGCGAAACGCGCCGCAGGCGATTGTGCTCGTGCCATCCTCACCACGGACACACGGGCCAAAGTAGCCAGCGCCGATGTGCCCGGTGGCGCTCGCATCGCGGGCTTTGCCAAGGGCGCCGGCATGATCCACCCCAACATGGCCACGATGTTGAGCGTGATCACCACGGACGCAATGGTTGAGCCGGAGCGGCTTGAGCGAGCCCTGCGGGTCGCCGTCCGGGAGAGCTTCAATCGGATCAGCGTCGATGGCGATATGAGCACCAACGACACGGTGTTGCTGTTGGCTTCCGGCGCAACCGACCTGCCCATCGATGATGCGAACGAACCCGCCTTCACCGAGGCGCTCACCCAAGTGTGCGGCTCGCTTGCCAAGCAAATCGCGCGCGACGGCGAGGGGGCCACGCGTTTGGTGGAGCTGCGCATCACCGGCGCAGCAACCGAAGCGCAGGCGCATCGCGTGGGCGATTCCATCGCCTGCTCCCCGCTGGTCAAGACCGCCATCCATGGCAATGACCCGAATTGGGGGCGCGTGCTGGCGGCGGCTGGCTACAGCGGCGAAGCAATCGATCCCGAAAGGGTGCGGCTGTGGTTCGGCGAACGCGACGAGTTGCAACTGCTCGACCGCGGCCTGCCGCTGTCATTCGACAAACCCACGGCGTCGAAGCTGTTGCAGTGCGATCCGGCGGTGATTCATGTGGAGCTGGGACTGGGCTCGGCGTCCGCCATTGTGTGGACCTGCGACTTCAGCGCCGAGTACGTTCGCATCAACGCGGACTATACCACCTAGGTTGTGGAGCGGAGAATGTTGCTGGCGTGGTCCCTGCAGGGACCAGCAGGCATGTCCGCATCCCTGGTCGATTTCCTCCCCCCGTTCTGTCCACGAACCCATTGCCGCTACCACCATTGCGCC
>JBDSKE010000208.1:0-41622 GCA_039917105.1 Candidatus Eiseniibacteriota bacterium
AGTCAGGCCCGGCGGGCGGGGGATGGTGATGCAGATGGGCGTGCTGCAACCGCCCGGTGGCAGCGTGATCGATCCGAGCGAAGGGTTGAATACCGTTGGCCCGGCCACCGTGCATCCCGGCCCAGCCGGAAGTGGCGCGAGTGACCAGTGATAGCTCTGCGTGCTCGCGGAGGTGTTGCAGATGTTGAAGCACACGACCACGGTCGAATCGTTCTTGCAGATGCTGGTGACCGCGGGCAGGCGCACGATGTCGGGGCATTTACCCGCGACCCCAGAGGTGTAAATGGCGCTGATCGTGCTGGCTGAGAGCACTGTGTTCGTGAAGATCTCCAACTCGTCGATGCAGCCCTGCAGCGGCGCATTTGCCGGGAACGCGGGGCTGGTGTGCCCCATGTACATCGCCGCAGTTGTGCTGGCGCTGCCGGGCATGGGCAGGAAATTGTATGCCGGCTGCACGGCGCCGTTCAGGTACCAGAGCCCGGCCTGCGGCGACCGGCTGACGGTGACGGCGAAGTGCGTCCATGTGGCGGCCGTAACAAAGGGGCCGGGGATGATCTGGGTGGACGTGCCGATCCCGAGTTCCAGGAACAGCTGCATGTTGTTCAGGTAGACGGCGTACCCGCGTGTCTTATAGGGCGAGGCCGATACCAGCGTCCGCTTCTCTAATAGCATGCGGGGCGAGCCAGACAACGCGGGCACGCGGATCCACGCGTCAATCGAGAAGGGCTGCGCGGCCACATCCAGTCCCAGCTGGTTGCTGCTGGGGACCACGGCGTAGGCGAGCTCGTTGGGGAAGCACAGCCGATTGCCCACCTCACCGTTGATCGTGATGGCGGCGCCGCCAAAGAGCTGCGCCACATTTCGGGCAGGAGAGAGGTGCGTGATGTCCGCGGCGGTCGTGGCTGTGGTCGGTTCATTGAATGGCCACCAGGCAGTCATTCCGGTCGGAGGGGGCGTGCATGCACTGCCCCGGCACAAGTAGTTGCCGAAATCCTTGCCGCCTACAGTCTGGCCGCTGGCCAGCGTGAGCGTGTAGCTCCCGCTCGCAGGCGCGGTCTGCACGTAGCCGGCCACGGCGTTCTCGCCCAGCGTGAAGGTACCGGCGGGAAGGTTGGTGAAGCAGTAGTTGCCGCTCGCGTCCGTTGTGGCGGTGTATGGGCCGCCCGGGCCATTCAGGACAATCGTCCACCCGGGGATGCCGGCTTCGCCGCCGTCCACGATGCCATTATGATTGGCATCCATGAACTTGGTTCCACACACGGTGCCCAGGACGGGCGCCGGGCAGCTGGGTTTTTCGACATCGCCCTGGTAGCCCTTGTCCTGGAATGCGACGAACCCGTCGGAATCGATGAGCATGCTGTTCAGGATGCTCCCGCCCGTGGGCCGGAAGCCCTGCATTCCATAGATGATATCGGTGTAGGTGCCCGAGAGGTGCAAGGCATCGCCGGTCGCCCACACCCGTCCGATGGCTCCGGCCGGGCCGGCGTAGGGCATGTTGTCGTAGTCGACACCGCCCGCTGAGTTGACCTGCCCGCAGCAATCGCCCACATCGAACGGGTTCGTGCGCTGCCAGCAGAAATTGACGCAGGCGTATTCGAGCACGCGCGACTGGTGCGCGCTGCTCGAGGTGGCAGTCGACATGGACCGCTCACCCAAAAGCATCCGACCAGTGGCGTTGAAACTGATGTCCGAGACCGGGCTCGAGTACAGGAATGATGCCCATATGGAACTCGGCAGCGGCGGTACATTGAGCTCGAGCTTGTCGGTCCCCGGCAGGATCGCGCCCAACAGGTCGAGCTGCACACTGCGGATCTGGTTGGCCAGCGGACCGGGGGAGCCTTCGTCCTCGACCCACACCGAATAGAACACGCGATTGCCGTGCACCTGGACACCCCAGAGCCGCTCGCCCAAGGGGGCAAAGCCGGGGATGGCGTTGTCGGGCGACAAGGGATCGAACACCTGTTGCACGGCACCGGTCGGGCCATTCACGCCGACGGGCTTGATCCGGTAGATCCGGCCATCCTCCATGTCGGTCACGAAGAACTGCTTGAAGCGGCAGTCGTAGGTGATGTTGCCCAGCCCCGGCATGTTCTCGGGCGGCGAGATCGAACCATCGGGAAAGTTGGGAAGCTTGGCGAACACCGTGATCTCGCCGGTGACACCATCAATGCGGTAGATTGCGCCGGGCCCGCCTCCGAACACCTGCCCGATCAAGTCACCGGAATAGAGCGAGCTATGGGTGACGAAGATATTCCCGTACTCATCCAGCGTCAGGCCGAACACGGTGCCCAGTGAGTCCGTTGTCCAGCCCGGGCCGGGCCCGTTGTAACGGGTCATTGCCGACCAATCCGCATCCTCAGGGCCCGCAGGCAGCGGGCTGCCCAG
The DNA here is from genome assembly GCA_039917105.1 of Candidatus Eiseniibacteriota bacterium. Taxonomy (GTDB): domain Bacteria; phylum Eisenbacteria; class RBG-16-71-46; order RBG-16-71-46; family RBG-16-71-46; genus CAIXRL01. Next base: position 2,386 of record JBDSKE010000208.1, read on the forward strand.
ATCGTAGATGGTCAGCACATATGGCACGGACGAGGGGTAACGCGTTCCCACCAGGATGTTGGCCGAGAAGGTGGGGGCTGAAGGACCCTGGTAGTGGGGTGCGGTCGCGCAGCACAGATCGGCTACGGCCAAGCAATCGGTACAGGAGTCGGTGGCAGCGGCGGTGCTTGCATGGACGCGCGGGGCGAACATTGCGAGACCGGCCAGAAGCACCATGGGGACCAAGGTTCTGCGGCGGGATTGCATGCTCAGACTCCGATCGGATCAGCAGGGCGGCGTGAGTCGGGCCAGGCGCGGGGCGCGCCGGGCAGCGGCGAGCAAGGCTACGATCACCTTCGGGCATGCACGGCCAATCTAACAAGCTGGATTTGGTACAGTGCCGGTCCATTGTGTGGGGCCTACTCAAAGACAATCTGGGGACGCCGATGCGAGCATGTATTCTGATTCTCCTGGGGCTGTGCCTCCTGGCTTCACCGACGACGGCTCATGCACAGAGCGAGCATTCGCACGAGGCGGGCGATCTGGGCCGGGTGGGGCAGACCCACTTCCCGGTGGCATGCGCGCCGGGGCTGCAAGGCAGGTTCGATCGCGCGGTCGCTGTCCTGCACTCATTCTTCTACGAGGAATCCGAGCGTCAGTTCGCCTCTGTCGCTGCGCAGGATCCCGGTTGTGCGATGGCCTGGTGGGGTGTGGCGATGAGTCTATGGCACCCCTTATGGGAGCCACCCGATTCCGCGTCGCTCGCGCGTGGGTGGACGGCGATCCAGCGCGCCGACTCGATCGGCGCCGACAACGAGCGCGAGCGTGCATACATCTCAGCGCTGGCCAGCTTCTACCGGGATGGGGACCATGTGGGCCATCGTACTCGCGCGCTGGCCTATGAGCGTGCGATGGAGCGGTTGCACGCACAGTTCCCTGCCGACACCGAGGCCGCGATATTCTATGCGCTGGCGCTCAACTCCACGTTGCAGTACGGCGATAAGACCTATGCGCAGCAGTTGCGCGCTGGTTCGATCCTCGAGCCCATCTACGCCACGCAGCAGGACCATCCGGGGGTTGCGCATTACTTGATCCACAGCTATGACTTCCCAACCCTTGCTGCGCGCGCGCTGCCCATGGCGCGGCACTATGCCGAACTCGCGCCGCATGTGCCGCACGCGCTTCACATGCCGTCGCACATTTTCACGCGCCTGGGGATGTGGGACGAGTCCATCCTCTCGAACCTGGCGGCCGCGCAGGCCGGCCGGGAGTACTCGGCAACGCACCATGCGGGGGCGGTGTACTACGACGCGGTGCACGCTTGGGACTACCTTGAGTATGCTTATCTTCAACGGGCTCAGGATCGCAAGGCGCGCGAGATTCGCGACAGCGTCACGGCGATCCGGCGCGTCAGCCATCAGACGCAGTCGTTCTACTACGCCCTCACCTCGGTGCCGGCTCGTTACCCGCTCGAACGTCACGCCTGGAGCGAGGCGGCTGCACTCGAGCTCCCCTCGGGCTGGAGCTGGAATCGATATCCATGGACTGAGGCGACCACACACTTTGCCCGAGCGCTGGGGGGCGCTCGCTCGGGCCGGCCGGACATCGCGCGTTCGGCTATCGCGCGCTTGACCACGATCCGCGATGCCATCGTGAACCCCGTTCATCGCGATTGGGCCCAACAAGTCGAGGTTCAGCGCGGAACCGCCGCAGCCTGGCTGGCCCTGTCCGAAGGGCACGAAGCCCAAGCCCTCCAAGGAATGCGCGCCGCTGCGGCGCTTGAGGATTCCACCGAGAAGCGGCCCGTGACGCCGGGCGCGGTTCTGCCCGCCCGTGAACTCCTGGGGGATATGCTGCTTCGGACCCATCACGCGAGCGAGGCGCTCGCCGCATACGAAGCGGTGTTGCGCGATGCGCCCGGGCGGTTCAACGCGCTCATGGGGGCGTCACGCGCCGCCATGGAGGTTGGGCGTCGCGATATGGCCAAGCGATATGCTGCCGAATTGATCGTGCTGGCCAAGGATGGCGACCGCGAACGGCCCGAACTCGCTGCGGCTCGGCGCATCTACAAGGGCGCGAGGAGCCCGCGCAATTGACGTCCGCACGAGACTTGGCCGAACGATACGACCGCGAGGCGCTCGCCTACCGTGATCTCTGGGCACCGATACTGCTCCAGGCGGCGCAAAGTCTTGTCCGCGAACTCGTCCATGCGACGACGCAGCGAGTGCTCGATCTGGGAACCGGAGTCGGGGCGCTCTTCGCCGATTTACGCACGGCGTTCCCGGGCGCAGTGGTTGTGGGAGCCGATCGTTCGCATGGCATGCTGACACTGGCTCCGGGGTCGGCTCCCCGAACAGTCATGGAAGCCCGGCAACTTGCGTTCCCCGCTGCAAGCATGGATCGAGTATTCATGGTCTTCATGCTGTTTCATGTGGACGACCCGGGTCTTGGTCTGTGCGAGGCACGCCGGGTCCTGCGTAACGACCGCCCCTTCGGACCCCCCGACCCAGACTCGGCACGAGCCGGTTGACTGTCCTCAGAAGATCGCCGCGTTGCTCCGGGGCGCCGGGTTCTCATCCTCGCGTGGTTGGGTGGATGAACTGGTCTGCACGCTCGGGTCGCAGCATCTGATCCGGCTCAAGACGAGCATGGGCGCTTCGAAACCGCGTTTCGACAGTCTCACTTCGCAAGCGCGCTCGGCATGCGTGGCCGATGCGCTGGACCGTATGGAGCAACTGGCCCCGGAGGACTTCATTGCCCGGGGCAGTGTCGTCTACTCGGTGGCGTACGCCTGATGCGTCGCTGTGGAAACCGTGCCCGAGCTGCTACGCCCCAGGGGCTCGGTACTTGACCTGCCCTGCCTTGCGCAGGGCATCCATCGTTTCCTCGACGGTCAGGAGCACTGTCGTTTCGATGGAGCTGAGCGCACCGCCCGCACCTATCGCCAGCGCAACTGCGGCCATGGAGACATTGTCGGGGGCCTCCCACAGGTTATAGCCATCGTGTGTGCCGAAGGCGTACCAGAACCCATGAAGCTTCCCGCCGACCGATTCGATGTAGGACTGGGCAGCTTGGCGGCGGTCCTCTGGAGCGCCGATCAGTTTTGCCCAGGTCTGCGGCGTGTAGCTGAACTTCGATAGATAGAGCGGCATCGTCACTTCCTCTCCCTTGATAAGTCACTTCTTGGGAATTCGTCCGACGGGACACACTCGGACATCTCGAGCAGTCGGCCGCTTTTGTACCACGCGACGCCGGTCGGCGTCACGAACTCGATACTGCTTGCGCAAGATGGAGCAATCGCACACAGTGGCCCGCCTGAAGACGATCGACCCGTCCCTGCCGCGCTTGCTTGGTTTCTCTTCAGTAGCTCTGGGGGTGCAAAGATGAAGCTGGTGCATATGTTCCTGTCCGTTGCGACGATTTCGCTGGTGGTGCTCGCACCACCTGTCCGCGCACAGATGGACAATGCTGCCATGGGACCGTCGACACACATCATCAGCGTCGGGCTTGGCGGCGGTGTCTCCGTTCCGGTCAGTGATGCCAAGGATGCCCTCAAGAACGGGTTCATCGGGCATGGGTTCGCGCGACTCAATCTACGTCTGCTGCCGATCGCGCCGCGCATCGATTTCACATTCTCCAAATTCGACCTGGCTTCGGCGAAGCTCTCTAACCCAAATGCGACTGGCACCGGGACGTTGCTCGCCGGCATGGCCAACGTGCAGTTGGTCCTGATTCCGCGCGGTCCTGTGCGGCCGTACATCGTTGCAGGCGTCGGCGCCTACAACTTCAAGACCGAGATCGAGGGCGACCCGAGCGCGTCCACCCAGGGCGACACCCAGATCGGGTTGAATGGCGGGGGAGGTGTGCTCTTCAAGTTGGGCAGCTTGATCAGCGCCTTTGTCGAAGGACGGGTGGAGAACGTCTACAGCAAGCAGGGATTCGTTTCGGCGGACCAGATCCAAGTCGTGCCCGTGACCTTCGGGATCGTGTTCTAGGCGAGTCGCTCGGGCGCAGGACATGCCGGGGCGAGCCGCGCCTCGTGTGCCGTACCCTCATCACGCCTCCATGACCAACCCACCCGACGATTCCAGCCCCCCTCATAGGCGCCGGCCGCGCTATTGCGGCACCTATCCACGCCGATTCGATGAGAAGTACAAGGAACTCGCAGCCGAGAAATATCCGGGGATCATCCCGCACGTGCTCGCCAAAGGCAGAACGCCCGCCGGTCAGCATGTGCCGATCATGGTCGAGGAGGTTCTCGAGGCGCTCGCCCCGGTGCCAGGTGAGCGCGGTGTGGATGCCACGCTGGGTTGGGGTGGCCATGCGCAGCGCCTGCTCGAGCGGCTCGCGCCAGGCGGGCAGTTGTTGGGACTCGATGCCGACCCAATCGAGTTGCCCCGCACCGAGGCGCGACTGCGTCGGCTCGGCTTCGACGAGACGGTGTTCATTGCGAAGCGCACGAACTTCGCGGGACTGCACGCAGCGCTGGCCGCCGCGAGTTGGGGCGACGGCGCCGATCTGGTGCTCGCCGATCTTGGCGTGTCCTCGATGCAGATCGACGACCCCCTGCGCGGCTTCACGTTCGCAGCAGATGGCCCGCTCGACATGCGCATGAACCCCAACCGCGGTCTCTCGGCGGCGGAATGGCTCGACCGAGCATCGGTCACGCAACTCACGACCGTGTTGCGGAATCATGCCGATGAACCGTTTGCCGAGCTGCTGGCGGAGGCTCTCACCTCCCGGCGCGGCGGACTCACGACCACGCAGGCACTCGCTGCGGCGGTCCGCGAGGCTCTCACAAGCGAGACCGATGAGGCCGCAGCGGATTCGAGCGTGCGACGCGTGTTCCAGGCCCTGAGGATCGAGGTCAATGACGAGTTCGGATCGCTCGATGGACTGTTGCGGCAGCTTCCCTCTTGCCTGCGGGCGGGGGGCCGCGCCGCCATCCTCACCTTCCACTCGGGCGAGGATCGCCGGGTCAAGCGCGCGTTCGTCGAGGGGGAACGAGCCGGGCTCTATGTCAGCGTCGCGGCCGAAGTCGTCCGCGCCTCCGGACAGGAGCGGCACGACAATCCGCGTTCGCGTTCGGCGAAGCTGAGGTGGGCGCGGCGCGCCTGATAGGAGAATGCGACGTTCCCCTTTGAAGAAACGCCGAGGCGATCTGGGCCATCAGCTGGTTGTTTATTCGGGCTAAACTCGTAATTTGGCCCGAATTACTCACAGTTTCGCCCCCAATGCGCAGCGGCACCGTGGCACCGTTCTCGCTTATTCAGCGGCTCTCACTCGGAACATACGGGTCAAAGGGCCGCCGCCTTCCTACTGAGCGATGTCCATCACGCGTCACAAGGAGCCACCCATGAGACCCGTACTGCCTGCAGCGATTCTCTTGTCGATGTCTGCACTGCTTTCGCCAAACCCGGCATCGGCCCAGAGGTTTCACCAGACCAACCTCGTCTCCGATGTTGCCGGTCGTGCCCTCCATACGGATGCCAACTTGGTGAACCCCTGGGGCATCGTCCCCGGCGGAGCCGGGGTGTTCTGGGTCTCGAATGAAGCCACCGGGACCTCTACCCTATACGAGCCGGATGGTACGCCGCGGCCGCTCGTGGTGACCGTCCCCGGTGGCAACCCAACCGGCGTCGTGGCCACAGCCGCGGGAGACTCCTCCTTCCGTATCATCAGTGGCGACAGTACCGCTCGCGCGTTGTTCATCTTCGTCACATTGGACGGCAATGTCGCGGCGTGGAGTCCGACCGTCAATGCGACCAACGCAATCCAGATGGCCAACACGGTTGGAGCCGTTTACACAGGGGCCGCTCTGGGCGGAACACAGTCCGCTCCGTGGCTCTATGCCGCGAACTTCGCTGCAGGGCGGATCGATGTATTCAATCGCGACTTCGTGCTCACCACACTTTCCGGGAGCTTCACGGACCCCACCCTGCCATCGGGGTTCTCACCTTTCAACATCAGCAACATCGGCGGTCAGATGTATGTTGCCTATGCGCGGCGGGACTCGCTCACCGGAGATGAAGTCGCAGGCGCGGGGCTTGGCTATGTGAGTGTATTCAATGCGAACGGCGACTTCCTTCGCCACTTCGCCTCTGAAGCGCAGTTGAATGCGCCGTGGGCGATGGTGCAGGCTCCTGCAGGGTTCGGTCCGTTCGGTGGCTCCGTGCTCGTCGGCAACTTCGGGGATGGTCGGATCAACGCCTTCGACTCGGGTTCCGGCAATTTCATGGGAGCGCTTCAGGACACGCTTGGCATCCCGGTCTCGATTTCGGGGTTGTGGGGGCTGCATTTCGGCCGACCGGTGTCCGGGGACGATGTGGCTCACCGCTTGTATTTCGCTGCGGGTTCCAACGACGAGACGCATGGCCTGTTCGGGTATCTGTCGGAGACTCTCTCGCCCCATGTGATGGCGTGCGACAACGATTCGAAGGGCTGGGGCTACTGGCGCAAGCAGTGCGGACCGCCCATCAACCCGCGACGAAATGGCAACGGTCTTGGAAATGGCCCTGGCAGCGGCAATGGCCCTGGCAATGGCCCTGGTAACGGCCCCGGCAACGGCAATGGGGGCGGCAATGGCAACGGCGGGCATGGACCTTGGCCGTCCGCGCCTTCCGACTCACTGCTCGCATTGTTCCGGTGCATCACTTCGGCACCCGCGCCCAATACGTTCGGCACGGGAGGATGCTTCGCCGAGCCATGCTCGCTGCTGCAGATGGTGGGCCGCCGGACCGAACGTGTGCGCGCCGCGCAGCAGCTCCTACTGGTCCGCCTCAATATCTGCTCGGGTCGGGTCTGTGACAGTCTGACCTTGGGCTGCCCCGGCTGGCCGGACAGCTTGCGGACGATGACGCTTGGACAGGTTGCGGACTCGCTCGACGCAGTCCTCTGCAGTGGCGGCAGCGACGCGACGCTGCGTTCGCTCACTCGTTGGTTGGCGTGCGGGATCAAAGTCCAAGTCGACGATGACCACGCGATCGACGATGAGGACACCGGCAAGCGTGCACCGGAACAGAAGATCGGCGTCAAGACCATGGGCGTCAGCCCGGCGCGCTTGAGCACCGGAGCCGTTCAGTTCGCAATCAGTACGACCGAACCTCTCATGGTGCGGCTGCGGGTCTACGATGCGCTGGGCCGGTTCGTCGCTGAACCGATGCGGACCTCTATGGTTATGGGTACCGTTTCGGTCAGTTGGGACGGCAAGGACACCAGTGGCCGGAGCGTCACCCCCGGCAACTACTTCTATCGTGCCGTGTCGGGGCTGCAGGGTTCCAGCGGCCGGATCGTCATCATCCGCTGACGAATGCCAAGTGCGAGCCCCGGGGTCTTGGTCTGACCCCGGGGCTTTGCATTACCCTCCGCTTGCAACACTGGCAGGAGAATGGGCCGGCGAAAATGATTCATTGCCACGCACGCTCCGCTCCATTCAATCGAGGTCACCATGAAAGTCCTGTTCGTCAATGCATTCGACGTCAATGACCTGTTGCCCATGGATGCCTGCGTCGGTCTCATGCGCGATGCGCTCACCACACTCGCGCGCGGCGATGCGGTGTTGCCTTTGCGAGTCATCATGTGGTTGCCGGAGCGCTCCGGCGCCCTCGGGGTGATGCCCGGGTACCTGGGGGAGCCCAGGAGCTTCGGGCTCAAGGTCATCAGCGTGATGAGCGCCAACCATGGAACCCCATACGATTCGCACCAAGGGGTGGTCATGTTGTTCGGGCTCGTGCATGGGGAACCACTGGCCATCATGGACGCCACCGCGATCACCGCGATTCGCACCGCCGCTGCCTCAGCCGCTGCAACCGATGTGCTCGCGCGGACGGATGCCGGCGACCTTGCCCTGATCGGCAGCGGCACGCAGGCGCGCACGCACCTGGCCGCGATGCGGACCGTGCGCCACCTGCGTCGGGTGCGCGTGTGGAGCCGGTCGCGTGAGAACGCCGAACGCTTCGCGCGTGAAGCGGGGGCAACACACGATATCGCCATCGAGGTGGCCGAGAACGCCGAGGCCGCTGTGCGTGCCGCCGACCTGATCTGCACGACCACGTCCGCCCGGCAGCCGGTGGTGCAAGGGGCTTGGATCACAGCGGGCGCGCATGTGAACGCCGTGGGCGCTTGCTTCCCCGGGGCTCGGGAACTCGACACCGAGGCTGTTCGGCGCGCGCGGCTGTTCACCGATTGCCGCGAATCCTGCCTGAATGAAGCGGGCGACTTCCTGATCCCGCGCAGTGAGGGGGCAGTCACGGACGCTCATCTGTTGGGTGAACTGGGGGATGTGCTACTCGGCAAAGTGTCTGGACGGGTCTCGCCGGATGACATTACGATGTATGAATCCCTCGGCATCGCGCTCGAGGACCTTGCTTGCGCGCACCACATCCATCGGCGCGCGCTGGAGACTGGTGCGGGGACTTGGCTCGAGTGGGGCGGGCCGGGCCAGGAGGAGTCATGCGGGTCCTGAGATGCGCGCTGCTATTGCTGGGGCTGTCGGGGCTTGGGTGCCTCCCCCCGTGGGAATCCGAGTTCGGCACGATAACGGGCACCGTGCGTTACCCGGACCAGACCCCGGTGCACATGGCGAAGGTCACCATCGCGGGCGTGGGGACCACGTATACCGACCTGCGGGGGAACTATCGCCTTGAACTGAAGTCGACGTCGGGGGTCGTCACCGTGACAGCCAGGGATGGTTACACGCCGGGCAGGATGTACGCGGTGACAAGTTCGGGCAGGGCAGAGGTGACCGTACATCGAGGTCTCTTGGTGCAGGATATCGTGCTCGATCGCTCCGAGCCTATCTAGCGAAGCCGTCCCGGAATCCGGTCAGGCCAGACTCTGATAGAACTGTAAGCAGACGCCCGACGGCACGATCATGTGGAATTCCCGCCGCCCCCAGCCCTTCTCCTCCAAGGGGCCGACGCGTGCGGCGACGGCCCCGTATTCCTCATGGAGCGCGTCCAGATCATCGACGCCAATGCTGAAGCTGGCATTGTCCGCCCAAGCCCGGTCGCTGTTCTCGATCAAGTTGAACTCCACGCCGCCGCGTCGGATCCCCGCCATGTTGTCCGATTGCCAAGTGACGGCGAACCCGAGCTGGCCGGTATAGAACGCCACGGCCTCCGCGAGGCGGACGCCAGTCGGGATGAGCGGCGTAACGGTGAGAAATGCAGCTGCTGATGCCATGAGCCGTTGATTCCCTCGCGTTACTTGTTCTTCTTGCCGGGCAAGGGTGCGGCCGGATGCGCCTTGGTGTATGCGGCCGCCTGCTTCTGGTTCTTCTCCGTCTCGTGTTGCTTCTTTTCTCGTTCTTTCGACTTCGGTGACTTGTCGCCCATGGCCTACCGCCTGTGGTTCGGGTGGTTGGAGCAGCGCTTGACCGGATTGCAGACTATCACCGATGCAGTGGGATGCAGCCCGCTCAATGCCCGCCCGCAACACTCTGCTTCGGCGTTGCGTTGAAGATCGTCAGCATGAGCACGGCGCCCAGCGCCGAGAACCCGATCATGCTCGGGCCCCACGCGCCCCAACCGTAGGTATCGAGCAGGAAACCCATGCCCACGCCCACGAAAGAGCCGCCCACATACTGCATGCCGTCGAACATCCCGGCGGCGGTGGCGGCGGCGCGCTTGCCGCCGAAGTCCATGGACGCGGTCCCCGAGAGCATCGAGTGCACCATCGAGATCGCGAGCGAGTTGACCACGAACGCGGCAATCACCAGATCGAGGCTGGGCGCCTTCCATACGACCGCCAGGCAGATGCATTGCAACGAGTATCCGATGAATGCCACCGGTGCGCGGCGATGCTTGAAGAGCAGATCCGACATGAACCCCGCCACAAACGCTCCGGCAATGCCGGCCAGGACGACGGCCATGGCGTTCTTCTTGAAGATCGGATTGTCCAATTGCAGGTGCTGCACCTCCTGCATGTAGCGCGGGAACCACTGCTCGAATCCCTGCCGCACCAGGCCGGTGCAGAACTCGGCGATGGCGATGGTGATGGCAATCGGGTTGGTGAACACCTTGCGCGCCACATAGCGGAACGTGATCTTCTCGGTGTCGCCGCTCGATGCGTCCTCGGGGTCGAAATCGTCCATGCCGGCATCCTTGGGCGAATCCTTGACTACCAGGAACAGCACCACCGTCATGACGGCCACGATCATGGCGGGCAGGAAGAACTTCCATTGCCACGGCAGGGCAACCACCGCTGCAGCCCCGAGTAGGGCATACACTCCCGCGCGGCCGCTCTGGATCATGGAACCGAAGATGGCCGAGAACCCGCCGCGTTCGGTTACATGGAACCATGCCGAGTTCACCTTGATCAACGCGAGCGCGCTGTACGACTGGAAATACATGTTCAGGGTCCACGCCGTGGCGAGGAACCCGAGCAGCAGCGTTCCCGTCCCCAGGAATCCCATGTAGGCGCCCAAGCCGAACAGCGTATTGAACACGAACGCGCCGGTGGCGCCGATCAGCATGGCCTTGCGACCTCCGATCCTGTCGGCAATGGGGCCATTGAACATGGCCGAGATGCCGTAGACCAGCGTCGCTGTCGAGATGATCGCGCCAATCTGGGTCTTGCTCCAGCCGTACTCATCGGACAGAGACTTGTTCGCGAGGGAGATGTTGTAGCGCGCCATGTACATGGCCGCATACGTGGAGCCAAGCACGAACCAGTTGGCGATTCCGCGACGATTGAAACCGGGGCTGCGGAGCGACGACATGCGAGGGCTCCCTCGTGGGGCGTCCATGACCCGACCCGCAGGCCGGATGGCAGAGTGGTCCGAGCTTTGTACCCCTGTGCTCCCGACCGGGTCAAGGAGATGCAGCCCGCCGGATGAACGGGCGTGCGCTCTTCTCAGGCCCCCAGGCGCTCGCGCAGCAATCGCGCCCGCACGCGGCTCACGGGGACCTCGGTACGGGCTGCGTCGTTCATCTGCAGGCGGTAGGTGCCGGCGAATGCGGGGCGAAGCGCCGCGGCGCGGTCAAGGTTCACGATGGCAGAGCGGTGGACCCGCAGGAATCGTGCTGGGTCCAGACGGCGGTCGAGCTCGTCGAGCGTGAAGTCAATCCAGTGGCGGTCGCCCTCCATTGCAGCGAACACCAGTTTGTCCTCCGCGCCGAACCACAGGACGTCGGCAGGCCGGACAATCAGCTGCTTCGGCCCGATCCGCACGGTGAAGCGTTCGAGTCGGTCCCCCTGTGGCGCATGACCGACCGAGGCGAGCAGCTCTTGCAGTCGCCGGGACAACTCCTCGGGCCGTTCCAACTCGCGCCGCACGCGCTCGATGGCCGCCGCAAGGCGCTCGGGACGGAATGGTTTGAGAAGATAGTCCACCGCGTTCTTCTCGAACGCTTGCACGGCGTACTGGTCGTATGCGGTGGCGAACACGATCGCGGGCCGGTGCGTGAGTCGTGGGAGCAGCGCGAACCCGTCCTCGCCCGGCATCTGCACATCGAGCAGCACGCAATCGGGCCGGAGCGCATCGATCAGCGGCACGGCTTCCTCCACCGAGCCGGCCTCGCCCACAATGATGATGCCGGGTAGGTCGAGCAGTAGGCGCCGCGCACGCGCGCGGGCGAGCGGCTCGTCGTCCACCAGGACCATGCGTAACGGGGACTCGCTCATGCTCCCGGTTCTACCACGACAGGGCGAAGCCCGCCACGAGCAACCGGCGGCTGAAATACGAGAGGCGGTCGTAGCGTTGCGAATAGTCGCTGTTGTAAACGTATTCGAGCACGTTGGGAGTGCCCAATACGTTCATGGCCTCCACGTATGCCACGCACACATTACTCGCCGGCAGGCTCCAGCCTGCGGGCAGCGAGAATAATCGCGTCACGCGGACGTCGAGTCGCTGGTATTGAGGCATTTGGACCGAGCGGTGCTCCCCGTACACCGGGCGCCACAGTTGGCGGTCGGCATCGTAGGTGCGGTCCACGACGGGCGTGAACGGGCGACCACTCGTGTGCGAGTAACGCAGCCCCGTGCTCCAGCGCGAGGAGAGCTGGTACTGACTCACCAGAGTGAGCGAATGTCGGACGCCGTAAGCCGAAGGAAGTTGGCGAGGGTCGTCCAGCTCGCGGCGCTTGGAATCCAGGTAACCGTACGAAACCCAGCCATTGAGCCAGCGATAGGCGCCCTGCAAGAACACATCCATGCCCCGCGCGTAGCCCGAACCACCGTTGGCGTAGAACGCGCTCGAATCGTTCGTGGTCAGTCCGCGATAATCCTTGCGGTAGCCCTCCACCCGGAGATTGCCGCGGTCGGACTTCCACTCATAGCCCGCGATCACATGGTCCGCTCGCGAGGAACCCAGCGATGGGTTGCCATACACGGGGTCCAGATACTTGGGGTCGGGGCCCTGGTGGTAGCGCCCCGTTGCGATACGCAGCGTCTGATGATCGTCTACGCGCCACGCCAGCGCGGCGCGTGGGTCGGCGAGCCAGCGCCGCTCCTCATTCGACTCGCGCTCGCCGCGCATGCCGAGCGTGGCATAGAGGGGGCCAACGACGCGCAGCTTGTCCTCCAGATACACGCTCGGTTCGTGCACCCGCGCGTCGGTCGCGAGCGTTCGGGTGGGCGCGCCCGGGCCCAGGTCGGTGCTGTCGGCCGCAGCCAGGCCCGAGTCGCGCGAACGGCGCGTGACCTGGGCGGCGCCAAAGCCGATCTCGTGCCGCGTGCCGGCATGCCAGATGCCGTCCAGGTTCGCGCGCGCTTCTTCCTCGATGAATGTCTGGCCGAAACTGCTGAAGTCCCGAGCGTCGCGATAGCGCTGCCCCGACACATTTCCGCGCAGCGAGACATGCCTGAACGCCACATCGGACCATTGCAGCGACACGAAGCCATTGCTTGCGCGTGAGCTGTAAGTGTCGGCGATGTTGAGTCGGTTGGTTTTGACTGCCAGGTGCTCAGTCGAACCCAGGTGCAGCAGCGACAGCCTTCCGGTAGGGGAGTAACGGTAGAGCAGCTTGTCGGCGATCTGGGAACTCTGCGGCGTTTCCTCGTATTCACTGGAGGAGCCGTAGAGCTTGAATAGCAGCCCCGGCCAACTCTGCCCGACGCTGGTGATGAACGAGAGCTTGTCCGGGACCAGTGCCCAGGTGGTGTTGAAGGCACCCGAGGCGAAGTTCCCGCCGACGCCGACCGTGCGCAGGTTCATCGGATCCTGTGTCTCGATATCGAGCACACCCGAGAGGGCGCCGCCGTATTTGGAGGTGAAGCCGCCGCTGGAGAAGAACGCGCTTTTGAGCATATAGGTATCCAAGATGCTGAAGAGCCCACCCGATGCACTCTCGTAGTGGTACGGATGCCCGATCGTAGCGCCGTCCAGGCGGATCTGCGTCTCGCGCGGATCTCCGCCGCGGACGAACAAGGCCGCGCCCTCGTTGGGTGCGTTGATGCCCGGCAGCGCGCGCAGTGACTGGAAGATGTCGGCCGCGCCGCCCGGCGTCATGTAGACGTCCGAGCGCCGCACCACCGCCCCCTCGCTCTTGCCACTCTTGCCGAACGACGATGCGGCCACAGTCACCTCGGCCACCGGCACGGGTTCGTCCACGAGCTTGACGCTGAGCGGCGCGAGGCCCTCGTGCACCGCCAGCGTGAGCCGCGCGCGCTGGTAGCCCATCTGCGTCACCTCCAGCACGGTGGTGCCATCCGCCAACTCGAGCATGAAGCGGCCCTCGCTATCGGTCACGGTGCCGCGCCTTTGGCCGGGTGCCGACACGTTCGCGTATTCGACCGGTTTGCCGGTGCCGTCGTGCACCACGCCGATCACGCGCGCGGCTTGAGCCGGGCCCGCGATCGCAAACAGGCCGAACGCGAACAGGAAGGGGACGCGAGAGCTCACTTGGCGTCCTTCCCGGCCAGTTCCTTCTCGGCCGCGGGTAACAACACCTTGCTCACCCAGAGGTTGTCGGGATCCAACGCCAGCGCCTTCTGGTAGTGGGCTCTGGCCAGTTGCGCCTGGCCCAGCTTCAGCTGGCAACGTCCGGCCCAGAGCTCGGCGTCGGCCCGGCCCCAATCGAACGCATTCGTTCCGTCGGAGTCCTGCGAGGCGAACAGCGCGATGGCGCGCTCGAACTGCGGCATGGCGCGCTTGGCCCCACCGCCCACGAACTCGGGCTTATGCATGGTGTTCATGGCCTTCAACAACAGGACGCGTGGATTCTTGGCGTCCATGCCCTCAGCGCGCCCATAGCTCTCCTCCATCTCGGGGCCAAGGGTCATGGCCATGAGCGGGTTGAAAGTGAGCGAAAGCCCCTGCAGTCCGGCCTTGATCGCCACAGCGTCCGCGAGCTTGGGATCCAATGCGATCGCGCGGTCGGCAGCAGCGATGCCGTCCTTGCAGACACGCTTTGCCTGCTCCGTGTCGGCGGACTGCAACAATGGCACCGCCCGCCACGACGACACCGCGATCCAACATGCGAGGCGCGGGTCTTTGGAGTCCTGCTGTTGCAGGGCTGCGAAGGCGGCACGGGCCCTGAGGATGGCATCGGGTTGCGAAGCGCTCACGCCGTTCTGGAGTTGCCGCTTGGCTGCGGCGAGCGCCGTCGCGGGGTCCGTCATGTCGGCGGCGTGCGCTGGGACCACAAGGATCGTCGCCAGCAGGAGCATCGGGATCAGTCGTCGCATTGCAATACCTCCGAAGGGGAAGGAGCAGCCGTTGAATGGGAGATGGGTGTGGTGGGAAGCGTGAGGCGCGCGCGCGTGCCGTGCTCGGCGCTGGACTCGATCGCGAATGCGTGTCCCTGCCCCGCCAGGCGCAGGCGCTCGCGGACGGACTCCAGCCCGACGCCGTGCCCTTTGGGCGCGGTGCCGGTGATGAAGCCCGGGCCGTCATCGGCGATCTCGATCACCAACGATTCGCCATCGCGATGTGCTGCGAGCGTGATAGTGCCGCCACCGGGACGCCCAGCGACGGCGTAGCGCACTGCGTTCTCGACCAGCGGCTGCAACAGGAGGCTCGGCACCGGTATGGCTTCGAGGCCGGGCTCGACCTGTTCCACGAGCGTCAGGCGTTCGCCCAGGCGTGAGCGCTCAATCTCGAGATACGAACGCAGGAACTCCAACTCATCGCCCAGGCGCGAGTGCTCGCGTTGGCCCGAGGTGAGCGCGTAACGGAACACCTCGGCCAGCCGCGTCACGACATCCTCAGCCGCGCCCGGGTTCTCGGCGATCAGCGCGGCGATGGTGTTGAGCGTGTTGAACAGGAAGTGCGGATTGACCTGCGCGCGCAGGGCACGGAGTTCGGCACGCGCGAGTTCGGCCCGGATGCGCTCCACCTGCGCGGCGCGGTCCAATGCTTGGCGGTAGAACACGCGAGCGTAAGCGATGCCACCGAAGAGCGTTGAGAATAGCAGCGTGAACAGTCCCGAGACGACGTATGACCGGGGACTATCGAGGAAATCCTTCTCGACCAATGCGTCCACGATGAACGCCGCCACATAAGACGCCACGATCGAGGCGGCGATGTAAGCCGCCCCTTCGGTCGCCCAATGCTTGTGGTCCGCGCGGCCGGGCCCGCGCAAGCGTGGGACCAGGAAGGTCTCCACGCTCAACAGCGAGAGCCGGATCATGAACGAGAACACCAAGGAGATCTGGTAGGACAGGAGGTATATCGCCGGGGTCGCGCCGTTGAGCGTTCCGAAGAAAAGCGCGAAGGGAACCGCCCACAGCGCGGTCAGGATCGTCATCTCGTACAGCCATGCCTGCGGCGTGCGGCGGGGTCGGATCGGGCGTGCCGTGTCGTTCATGTGACCAGTGAACGACATCCGGGCGGGCGCGGGAACTGGGTTCCCGATGAACGGTCGTCCGGGGGCGACGGACGGTCAGGGGCGCGGGTGACCGGGTGCCAGGACGCGAAGCGCCATGACCGTGATGTCATCGCCCGGCTCGGCACCCGCCAGGAATGCTCGCAAGCCGTTGAGCACGCGGTCCACGAGCTCCCGCGCCGGCAAGCTCGCCGGCTGTGATTCGAGCAGAGCGTAAAGTCGCTCCTCGCCGAACATCTCGCCGGTCGGTGATTGCGCTTCGCTCACCCCATCGGTGTACAGCAGGATGCGGTCGCCCGGCTGCAGATCGATCGAGGCTTCCTCGTAGGGCAGCCCCTCCATCATGCCCACGACCAGTCCGCCCTGTTCGAGCAGCATCCGTTCGCCACTGGCGCGCAGCAACACGGGAAAGTTGTGTCCGGCGTTGGTGTAGCGCAGTCGCATCTCGGGTTCGTCCACGGCGGCCAGGAAGAACGTGGCGAACTGACCCGTGATACTGCGCTGGCACACGAGCGTATTGATATTCGTCATGATCTCGGCCATCGAGCGCACGCCCTGTGCCTGTGTGCGAAGCGACGCCTGGAGCATGGACGACAGAAGTGCTGCGGGAACTCCCTTGCCCGAGACATCGGCAACCGCGAGCAGGAACCCCGCGTCTCCACGTGACACGACGTCGTAGAAGTCCCCGCTGACTTCCTTGGAGGACAGATTGACCGCGTGCATCTCGATCCGGGGACTCTGTGGGAACTCGGACAGCAGGAAGGATTCCTGGATGCGCCGAGCCAACAGCAGCTCGCGCTCCGAACCGGCCCGCTCCATGGCCTGTCGGTGGAAGCTGAATGCCATGCTGAGCCCAACGAACAGCACGGCGAAGACCAAACTGTACAGGGCGATGGTGATGAACGCCTGCGAGCTGCCGAGGAACCCGGGCACGACGGTGAAGTGGATGATCAGCGCCGCCAGTAGAGCGAATGCGAGGCTTGTCACCATGTAGGTGAGCGCCACCTGCAATGCCTTGCGTTCGTCGGTGAACAACTGCGGGGCGAATCGGGGGATGAGCACCCAGGTGGTGACCCAGATGCCGATGTTGATCACAGTCGAGAAGATCGCCGCGATGACGAGGAAGCCCAGGAATCCGACCTCCTTGCGACCCATCAACAGCATGAAGAAAAGCGCGAAGCCCACCGAGTTGACGGGAATCACCCACAACATGGCCAGGGCATCGGTCTGGGCGGTCTTGCGGCGTGCTGCCTTGGCCACGAAAGGTCTCCTTGGGATCAGGGGGCAAGGCGCTCGCGCACCCATGCATGTGCGCGGCGGGTGTAACGCAGGCGGTCGTGCAGGCGCGAGTAACGCCCCTGCCAGAACTCGATGACGCGCGGCACCACCCGATACCCGCCCCAATGCGGGGGCCGCGGCACATCCCGGTCTTCGTAACGATGTGCCACGCTCGCAAGCCGGGCTTCGAGCGTGGTGCGCGAATCGATGACCCGGCTCTGCGGCGAGGCCCAGGCACCGATGCGGGCGCCGCGCGGGCGCGATGCGAAGTAGGCGTCGGACTCGGCATCGCTCAAGCGCAGAACCTTGCCCTCGATGCGCACCTGACGCTCCAGTGGAGGCCACCATAGCGCGAGCGCGGCATGGCGTTGGCCATCCAGTTCACGCGCCTTGCGACTTTGGAAATTCGTGAAGAACTGGAAGCCCTCGGCACCAGCTCCCTTGAGCAGGACGAGCCGCACCGAGGGGCGGCCACGGCCGTCCACCGTGGCCAGCGACATGGCGGTGGGCTCGAGGACGTCCTCGGTTGCGAGGGCTACCTTCAGCCAGCGCGAGAACAGTACGAGCGGATCGATCGGCGCGCGCGACTCCAGGAGCGGTTTGTTTCCGTACTCCTTGCGCAGGGTGGCGAGGGACATGGGCGCAAGCTACGACGCACGACCACCCGCGGCAAGGTTGGGCGGGCGGTGGGGCGAAAGATCTGGCGTCCCCATTGCCCGACCCGCTCTTGCCGCCATTGAACCTTGGTGAGAGTGTCACGCCTCTCGTTTGTCGGCGCCCGCGGAGGTTTCCATGAAGAATCCCTACGTGATCGGGGACAAGCTGTACCTGCGTCCGCTCGATCGCGAGGATGCGGCCATCATCCAACGTTTCATCAACGACCCGGGCGTCTCGCGCAACCTGCTTGTGTACCGGCCATACACCCTGGCGATGGAACTGGCCTACATCGAGACCTCGGCCAGCAGCCCCGGCGACATCGCGCTTGGCATCTGCCTCAAGTCGGACGATCAGTTGATTGGTACCACGGGCCTGCATGGGATTCATGACAAGGACCGACGCGCCGACTTCGGAGTGGCCATCGGCGATGAGCGCCAATGGGGCAAGGGGTACGGCACCGAAGTCACACGACTCATGACGCAACTGGCTTTCGAACGGCTGAACCTCAACCGCGTGTCATTGAGCGTATACGAGTTCAATGAGCGGGGCATCCGAGCCTATGCGCGCGTGGGCTTTCAGCGCGAGGGCGTGTTGCGCCAGTACACATTCGTGGATGGCGCCTACCACGACGCTGTCATCATGAGCATGCTGCGCTCGGATTGGGAGCAGGCGAGGGCCGGAGTCTAGAACCGGATCGAGGCAGCCAACGCCAGGGCGTCGGCATTCACAGTGGGTTTTCCCGGCGGGCGCATGACATCCCGCTGCGCGCTGAGCTTGAGGTGCACCTCGCGTGTCGCGCGCACCCCTGCGCCGATCTCGTAGCGGTCGAGCGGATCGTCCCATGGACGCGAAGGCCCGGTTGTTGGCGTGACTTCGCTGAAGCGCATCATCTCGGCGCGTCCGGCAATCCATGTGAGTGCGCCGACTCCGATGCGGGTCTCCAGGTAGCCACCATGCAGGCGAAGTGTGCCGGTGGTGATCGTGTCCCACGACTTGGTGAATGCCTCGCCACGCAGCTCGACACGCCCGCGCTGGAGTTCCACGTCGGCCATCGCGAGCATTTCATGGAAATCGGCGAGCCGACTACCTGGGCGCAACGCATATTCGAAAAATTCCGGTAGCCATGGACCGTAAGAGCCTGAGAGGCCGAGCCGCACGGCCGGCGTCGGCACGATGCCCACGCGCCCGAGGACGCTTTGGCCCGGCGTATCCTCGGTGCCGGGTTCCGGCCAGCCCGGAGCGCCCTGTGTGACGCCGGCCGCGAACTCGAAGCGACGCGCCGAACCCAGCGCCACGATTCCTGCATCCCACCAGCGGTCATCCACGACGGGCATGCCGACCCAGTCCCCACCTTCGATCGAGGCTTGGCCCATGCCCGCAAAGGAGACGAGTTCGTTGACGTCGGCCGGTACAAGATTCCACGGCAACGAAGCGTGATGCTGATACATGAGCGGCTCGCCAACGAGCGGGTTCTTGTCAGAATACTTGCGAGCGGCCCATGTGCCGATCGGCCATGGGATCTTGCCGGCTTCCAAATGGAGATCACGCGACTTCCACGGGCTCCACATGGCGTAGGCCCCATCGGCGCGGACACCGCCATAGCCTTCGGCGAGCAGCGTCTGCACATACACATCGAGGCCGTCGGCAACCGACGCGTCGAGGAACAGGCGCAGGCAATAGGGCTCGAAGTTCGAATCTCCAAAGGTGGTGAGGTTGCGACCATGGACCTGTTGGCCCGTGGCAAAGCACAAGTCCAGCAGCCCTCGCGCCTGGAGCGAGACTTCGGCACCCACGCGCTCGCTTGCACCCACGAGGCCCACCATCATCAATGCTACCTGGGCCAGGCGCTTCATGCGGCATCCTCCATGCGCGAGGCAGCCAATGCGCTGGGCAGCTCCAATGTGAACCGGCTGCCACGACCTTCCTCGCCATCCCATTGCAACCGTCCGCCGTGGGCTTCTGCGACGCGTCCCGCCAAAGGGAGACCAAAGCCCAGACCCGGCACGTTGAACTCCAGCCCGTGTGAGGTTCGGTGATGCTTGGCCTCGTGCGAGACGAAAGTGGGGTCCAAGAGTCGGCGCCGCGTCTCGGGCGACAACCCGATGCCATCATCTTTCACCTCGATCAGGAGCATGTCGCCTTGAGGCCGAGCCTCGACGGTGACCTGGCCGCCGTCCTGCGTGAAGCGGATCCCGTTCGAGATGAGCGCGTGCATCGCCTGGAGCAAGAGAGGGCGGTCGACCCAGGCCCGTTCCGCCCCGGCTTGAATGATCAGGTCCACGGCAACGCGTCGACCTGCTCCCAACACCTGCACCTCCCGGGTGGCTTCCTCGATCATCTCGGCCACGCTTTCG
The DNA here is from genome assembly GCA_039917105.1 of Candidatus Eiseniibacteriota bacterium. Classification (GTDB taxonomy): domain Bacteria; phylum Eisenbacteria; class RBG-16-71-46; order RBG-16-71-46; family RBG-16-71-46; genus CAIXRL01. Next base: position 22,421 of record JBDSKE010000208.1, read on the forward strand.
TGCGAGGTCTCGGGGGATGCGGCCCGATTTCCGAAGTCGGCCATGCGCGTGGCATCCACCGCGACGCGCTCGAGTGTGCCGCAAGCCCGTTCGATCGCGTCGAGACCCTGGGTGAAGCGACCATTGGTGGGCAGAATGTGTCCGGTCCGAAACATGCCCTCCCAGCCACGGATCACCGCAATCGGCGTGCGAAGTTCGTGCGAAGCGATCGAGATGAACTCGCTCTTGGCGCGCGAAGCCTGCTGCAGGTTCTCCACATAGGAACGCTGTTGCACGCGCATGGCGTCGAACCGGGCGGCCAGGTAACCGATCTCATCGGTTCGGGAGCAATCGACCGGCGCGTCCCAGCGGCCACTTTCCATCGCCTCAGCGGCCTGCACCAACTGGAGGATCGGGCGGGTGATGTGCCGAGCAATGAACGACGATGCCAATGCCACCATCAACAGCGTGAACAATCCCAACTCGAACAAGTGCGTGCGTACGGCCCGGAGAAAGGCCGTCTCGGCTTCGAACGAACGCTGCAACACATAGGTCTGGTGGCTGCCCACAGCGGCGAGCGGGAGTGGCCGAGCAAGTGCAATCCAACTGCCTTGCCGTCCGAGCGCCGCATGCGATGAATCATGGGATCGGTCGGCCCGCTCGGCCATGTGCATCGCGGCGTCGCGGTCACCGGTCGCGTCGAGCGTACTGCGCGTGACAATTCCTCCCAAGAGGAACGTGACTTCGCTCGAGGTCAAACCACGCAGGTCTTTGGCGAGCGTGCTGCCGACCTCGGTGCCCATGAGCAGGACGCCGACCACGCGCCTGTCCGCGATCACGGGGGTGGCCACAAGCAGCACATGGGTGCCACGCTGGGCGATGGCGCGACTCTCGGGGTGACCCGAGAGCGCTGACTTCAGCAGCGACGCGCGCGGCTCGGCCTGCAGCGGGACCGAGCCCACCGAGGCCACGATCATGCCGTGTTCATCCGCCACTTCAAAGACATCGGGGTGGGTGATGCGATGGAAATCCTTGGCAACGCCCGCCATGGTGGCCCGGTAGTCGCGGTCGCGCGGCCCGTGCGGAAGTGTGAGTACGGCGAAAAAGCGGGGATCGCGCACGATGACGGCGCTTGCGGTCTGAAGTTCCTCGGCGCGCGCCGCAAGAAGCGTTTCGAACACCGTGGCCGCGCGGCGCAGGTCGTCGCCTAACGCGATCTCGGTCCGCGAGGAAACGCCACGGTCCACCAGCCACAGACTCGCGCCCGCGAGGGCGATGAGTGGAAGCGCAGTGAGCAGCAGAATCTGCCACCGAAGTGCTAGTCGCATCGTCAGAACACCACGTCCACGCTGACATCCCCGCTCGCCGGAACGGTGATCTCGCGCTTGCCACCCGTGAAGTCCGGGTGCCACCACTTCATGGTGTAATGGCCTGCAGGCAGTTCGGGCAGCCGGAACGCACCATCCTCGGAGGGACGGGAGAAGGCGCGGTTGGGAAGGACCATCACGAACGCCGCCATGTCCGCATGGATGTCACAGAAGACTTTCACCAGCCCGGGCTTCGCCATCCGCACGCAGCGCGATTGGCCACGCGGATACTTGCCCAGGTCGAAGCGTGCAGGGGGCGAGACACTGAAGACGTTGTGGTAGATCGGGTCTTGATTGGGAAAGTCGACTTCGGTGCCCACGGCCACGGACATCACCCGCGGCACGAACGATTGGTCACGTTGCGCGAGCTGGTGAATGCCCCTTTGCCCAGGTAGCGTCGCAGCGACATTCACGGGCAACGCTTCGATACTGAGCACGGCATCCGTCACCAGCCCGCGTGCGGGCTGGGTGTGGCCGGGCAGCGACGAGGCCTTCCCCGCATAAGGTTGGAAGGTGTGGCTTTCGCCCGCGAGCCCGGGCACGCGGACGCTCCCGCGGATCACGCCCGCATGCACGGGTGTGGTCAGGCTGGCGAGAATCAACAAGATGGGTGCTGTTGTGCGCACGCGAGTCCGATTCCTTGGGGTCCGAGCGTTGCAGACCGGGGGTGGATACGCGTGGTTATCGGCCCGGAGGTCGCTGGACTGGAGGGTCGGAAAGCTGATTTTGCCCACTGCTCTAACATAAAGGCCCGATGGCGGATGGCCATCGGGCCTAAAGTGATGCACGAGACCGGTTCAGCGGTACGCGGCGACTCCCGTGACCGCTTCACCCAAGACGAGCGTGTGGATATTGTGCGTGCCCTCGTAGGTGAAGACCGATTCGAGATTACACATGTGTCGCATGATGGGATATTCGGAGGTGATCCCGTTCGCGCCAAGGATGTCGCGCGCCTCACGCGCGGTGGCCAGCGCGATCTCACAGTTGTTGCGTTTGGCCAGTGAGATCTGCGCAGGGGTGATCGTGCCGCGCTCCTTGATGCGCCCCAGCTGCACCGACAATAACTGCGCCTTGGTGATCTCGGTGAGCATGATCGCGAGCTTCTGTTGCACCAATTGATAGGACGCGATCGGCTTGCCGAACATGATGCGAGTCTTGGAATACTCGGTCGCCGAGTGGAAGCAGGCCATGGCCGCGCCGACGACGCCGAACGCGATACCGAAGCGCGCCTGCGACAGGCAGCCCAGCGGGCCCTTCAGGCCCGAGACGTTCGGCAGCAGGTTGGCTTCCGGCACGAACACATCCTGAAGGATGAGCTCGCTGGTGACCGAGGCGCGCAACGAATGCTTGCGCTTCTGCTCGGGGGCGGAAAACCCCTTGCTGCCCTTCTCGACCAGGAAGCCCTTGATCTCGTCGCGGCCCCGCTCCGGGTTATGGAGCTTGGCCCATACGATCGCCACATCGGCGACGGTGCCGTTGGTGATCCACATCTTGGCGCCGTTCAGGATGTAGCCGCCCTCGGTGCGGACGGCGCGTGTGATCATGCCGCCAGGGTCAGATCCGAAGTCGGGCTCGGTCAGGCCGAAGCAACCGATCACTTCGCCCTTCGCCATGCGCGGCAACCACTGCATTCGCTGCGCCTCGGATCCGTAAGCAAAGATCGGGTACATGCACAGCGCCCCCTGCACGGAGACGAATGAGCGGAGCCCTGAGTCGCCACGTTCCAGTTCCTGCATGGCAAGGCCGTACGCCGTGGGGGAGACGCCGGCGCAGCCATACTTCTCGGGAAGGGTTGCGCCGAGCAGGCCCATCTCGGCCACCTGCGGTATGACTTCCGTGGGGAAGTAGGCGTTGTCGTAGGCATCCTCGATGAGGGGGAGGAACTTCTCCTCGACCCACGCTCGTACACTGTTGCGAATGGTGATCTCGTCCTCGCTCAGGAGGCTGTCGATTTCGTAAAAGTCGGTGCCGCTGAACTGCGACATGCGGGCTCCTTGGGTTTCATGCGCGTGGAACTCGCGCGCAAGGGAGTTGCAATAGTTACCGCGGATTATAGGTGAGTCAGGCTCCGCCTGACCAACCCCGCGCCGACGACATTCCGGTTCACGGATAACACGGTTCACGAACTACGCTGCGCGAGGGGCACGGAATCCGTTACGCTGCACTCATGGATTCCTGCTTTAACACCTTCCCGGAGATGCCGCCATGCGCGCTTTGCTCGTCATCGTCCCACTCGCATTGGGGTTGCTCGTGATCAGTGGAATCGACCAGACCACTTTCGCGGCCCGCGGCAACGCCACGCGCTCCGTCGTCTATGGACAGCACGGCATGGTTTGCGCCGCCCAGCCGCTGGCGGTGCAGGCAGGGCTTGCCATCCTCAAGCAGGGCGGCAGCGCCGTGGATGCGGCGATTGCTGTGAACGCCTGTCTGGGGCTCATGGAGCCGACCGCCAATGGGATGGGGGGCGACTTGTTCGCGATCGTCTGGGACCCCAAGGCCAAGGAGTTGCAGGGACTCAACGCCTGCGGCCGTTCGCCCTTGGGGCTCAAGCCGGAGATGATCAAGCCCGAGGTGGACGGCACGATCCCGCTCTATTCACCTTTCTCCTGGAGCGTGCCGGGCTGCGTCGATGGCTGGGCCGAGTTGCATCGGCGATACGGCAAGCTCCCCCTTGCCACCGTGCTGGCTCCGGCGATCGATTTCGCCGAGAAGGGCTTCCCTCTGTCGCCTGTGATCGCGGGGGATTGGGAGCGCTCCGTGCCCCGCTTCAAGGACAAGCCGGGTTTCGCCGAAGTGTTCATGCCCTATACGAACGCGGATGGCACGCATCGCTCGCCGCGTGAGGGCGAACTGTTCCGCAATCCCGCGTTGGCCCGCACCCTGCGCCAGATCGCCAAGAAGGGCCGTGACGCCTACTACAAAGGGGCCATCGCCGAACAGTTCGTGAAGTACTCGCAAGCAAACGGGGGATTCTTCAGCAAACGCGACTTCGCCGAACACCGCAGCGAGTGGGTGAAGCCGGTGTCCACCGACTACCGTGGCTACACGGTATGGGAGCTGCCCCCTCCGGGACAGGGCATCGCGGCGCTGCAGTTGCTGAACTTGCTCGAGCACTTTGACCTGAAGAGCATGGGCCGGGAGTCGGCAGACTTCTGGCACGTGATGACCGAGACCAAGAAAGTGGCCTATGCCGATCGCGCCCGCTATTACGCGGACCCCGATTTCGCGAAAGTACCCGTGGCGGAGTTGTTGTCCAAGACCTACGCCGCTGAACGTGCCAAGCTCGTCGACATGCACGTCGCGGCGCAGAAGGACCTGCCGGGCGAACCCCTGGCGCTCAACCGCCGCGAGACCACTTACCTTTGCGCGGCTGATGAGAGCGGCATGATGGTCTCGCTGATCCAGAGCAACTACACCGGGTTCGGATCGGGCTACGTCATTCCCGAGCTGGGCTTCGGCATCCAGGATCGCGGAAACCTGTTCGACTTGAAGCCCGGCCGTCCCAACTCGTACGCGCCTGGAAAGCGTCCATTCCACACGATCATCCCCGCTTTCCTCAGCAAGAACGGCGCGCCGCTCATGGCGTTCGGGCTCATGGGGGGGGATATGCAGCCACAGGGACACGCACAGATCGTGGTCAACCTGGTGGATTTCGGAATGAACCTGCAAGAGGCAGGCGATGCGATCCGCTACCATCACTCGGGCAGCACCGAGCCGACCGGCAGCGTCATGACTGACGGCGGCGTGCTGCACATCGAGGACGGCTTGCCGAGCAGCGTGCTTGCCGAGCTCAAGCGGCGCGGGCACCACCTTGAGGCCGAGAGTGTGGGCGCGTATGGCGGATATCAGGCGATCTGGCGCGATCCAGGGACGGGTGTGTATTCCGGAGCGACTGAGAAGCGCAAGGATGGGTGCGCGCTGGGTTATTGAGCCGTTCGCGCCGGGCTGACGCCGCGCGAGGTTGGGGTTTGCTGCACGATCGAGGGCTCGGGTAGAGTCATGCGGTCTTTCTCCACCCACCCTCCCGGGAGACTCGCCCATGGCTTCCGCCAAGACCGCGCCGGCCACGCCGCGCCACCAAGGCCTCACGCCCGAAGATCTGGTTGGCCTGTACCGCACGATGTACACCTCGCGCCGGACGGACGATCACGAGATCCAGATGAAGAAGCTGAACCTGGTCTTCTTCCAGATCTCAGGCGCTGGGCACGAAGCGGTGCTGGCAGCGGCGGGCAGAGCGATGAAGCCGGGACACGACTGGTTCTATCCGTACTATCGCGATCGTGCGCTCTGCCTGCAGCTCGGAATGACCGTTCACGAGATGCTGCTGTCCTCGGTGGGCGCGGCAGAGGATCCCAACTCGGGCGGTCGGCAGATGCCAAGCCACTGGGGTCACAAGAAACTCAACATCGTCTCGCAATCCAGCCCGACCGGCACTCAGTTCCTCCAGGCTGTGGGCGCGGCCGAAGCCTTGGTCAAGTACCGCGATTTGGAGGGCGAGTTTCCCGAGCTCAAGGGCGAAGTGACGGGCGACGAGGTCGTGTACGTCTCGACAGGTGACGGCACCACCAGCCAAGGGGAGTTCTGGGAGGCGCTCAACAGCGCCTGCAACCTGAAGCTCCCGGTACTGTTCCTGGTCGAGGACAACGGCTACGCCATCTCGGTGCCCGTCGATGTGCAGACGGCGGGCGGCAGCGTGGCGCAGTTGGTCAAGAACTTCCCCAACCTGTACTGGGTCGAGAACATCGACGGCACCGATCCGATCGCCTCGTACGCGGCGCTGCGCGACGGCGTTGCGTGGTGCCGGGCGCGTAAAGGGCCGGCGTTCGTGCACGCCAAGGTCACGCGTCCCTATTCGCATTCCATGTCGGACGATGAGAGCAAGTACAAGACCGAGGCCGAACGCAAGGCGGAGACCGATAAGGACTGCCTCACCACATTCAGTCACTTCCTTCTCAAGGAAGGGATCCTCACGCAAACGCAACTCGAGGCACTGCACGTTGAGGTCGTCACCAGCATACGCGCTGCGGGCGACGCCGCTCAGACCTCGCCGCAACCGCCCGCGCACACGGCTGCCGAGTTCGTCTTCTCGCCCGACGTGGACCCCACATCCGACCGCTTCATCAGCACGCCGAAGCCTGCGAACCCCGAGCAGAGCGAGACGATTCTCCAGAGCATCAACTACGCATTGCGCGATGAGATGAAGCGCAATCCCCGGGTGATCCTGTTCGGCGAGGATGTGGCCGATGCCTCGCACGAGGAAAAGCTCGAGGACTTGAAGGGAAAGGGCGGCGTGTTCGGCGTCACCTGGGGACTGCAGAAACAGTTTGGCGGCAAGCGCGTGTACAACTCACCGCTGGCCGAGGCCAACATCGTGGGCCGCGCCATCGGCCTGGCCACGCTGGGATTCCGGCCCGTGGTGGAGATCCAGTTCTTCGATTACATCTGGCCGGCGATGATGCAGATCCGCAATGAGCTGGGCTACATGCGCTACCGTTCCAACAACGCGTTCTCATGCCCGGTCATCATCCGCACCGCATACGGCGGTTACCTGGGCGGCGGCGCGCCCTACCACAGCCAGTGCGGCGAGAGCATCTTCGCGCACTGTCCGGGACTGCGCGTGGTGCTGCCCAGTTGCGCGAGCGACGCGGCCGGTCTCATGCGGACGGCGCTACGCAGCGAGGACCCTGTCCTGTTCCTTGAACACAAACATTTATACCGCCAGCCCTACGCGAAGGAACCCTACCCGGGTCCCGATTACACCGTGCCCTTCGGCAAGGCGCGCATCGTGCGCCCGGGCAGTGATGTGACGGTCGTCACCTACGGCGCACTGGTGCAACGCAGCTACCTTGCCGCCAACGAACTGGCCGACGAGGGCATCGACGCCGAGGTGATCGATCTCCGCACCATGCAGCCGCTGGACTTCGAGACCATCGCCAAGTCGGTCAAGAAGACCGGCCGTGTGGTGGTGGCCCACGAGGACACATTGTTCTGCGGGTTCGGCGCCGAGATCGCGGCACGCATCGCGAACGAGTGCTTCATGGAACTGGATGCGCCGGTCATGCGGGTGGGAGCCATGGATACGCCTGTGGCCTATGCACCCAAGCTCGAGGATGTCATCCTGCCTCAGAAAGCCACGATGTTGGATGCCATTCGCTCCACTGCGGCGTTCTAGGGGCAGTTCAATCCCACGCTAAGCGCCGCGCGGGTAACACTGCGCGGCGCTTGGTGTTGTTGGAGGTACCTCTTGCAAGGCTGGAATACCGCCATCCTGATATTCGATGGGGTCGAGGTGCTGGATTTCGCGGGGCCCTTCGAAGTGTTCTCGCGCGCCCGCATCGAGCCAGGTGTGGAATCCAGGCGCACCGATGCGGGCGCCCCGTTCCATGTCTTCACCATCGCCAAGGAATCCCACGAAGTGTCGGCGACCGGGGGGTTGCGCGTGGTGCCGCACCACTGCTTCGCCCAAGCCCCAAAGATCGACCTACTGGTGGTGCCGGGCGGGGTCGGCACGCGTGCGTTGGTCGAGGACGCCGAGACCATCGCCTGGATCCAGCGGGTGTCCGCTTCGGCCCAACTCACGACCAGCGTGTGCACGGGTGCGGCGTTGCTCGCATGCGCAGGGCTGCTGAAGGGTCGTCGCGCGACCACGCACTACGCGGCCTATGACTGGTTGGCTTCGCTCGACCCGAGTATCACGGTGGAGCGCGGCGTGCGCTTCGTCTCGGACGGGGTGATCACATCGGCGGGTGTCTCGGCAGGGATCGACATGGCATTCGAGGTGGTCGGCATGCGGTGTGGAGAAGCGGTCGCCAAGGAGACGGCCGAGTACATCGAGTATCGGAGGGCATGATGTCCAGACACACCCGCTCTTTTGTTTGGCTGTTGGCGCTCACGCTGGATGCCTGTATTCGAGTGTCGATCGTACCGGGCGTGGCCAACGCCGAGGCCGAACCCACGCGTGTCGTCTATGCCGATACGGTCCGCGTCTGGGCCAGCAAGGTGCGGTCGCGACTCGCCGACCTGGCCACCAGTGCCAGCATCGTGTCGCCCGAGCAGATTCGCCAGGGCACCGCACGCTCGATGCACGATGTGTTGGCACAGGTGCCGGGCATGCATGTGTTGGACTTGAGCGGTAGCGGCACGGGTGGCGCGGTCGAGGCGCGCGGATTCGCGGCGCAGGGCACCACGAGCAGCATGCTTGTTCTGATCGATGGCGTGCCCTTGAACGATCCCGAGAGCGGACGCGTGGATTGGAATGCGCTCTCGCCCTCGCACGTGGAACGGGTCGAGTTGTTGCGCGGGCCGTCGTCGTTCCTCTATGGCAGCTCGACGCTGGCAGGGCTGGTGAACATCGTCACGGCGGCGCCGCGGGAGCGAACCTCGGCCTGGGGTGAGTTCAGTGGCGGAAGCTTCGAACGACGCAGTGCAGCCGGGGGCGCGGGATGGAGCGCACCCCGGGCACGCGGCGCACTGGAGGGTTCGCTTTCGGACGAGGAGGGCGCTCGCGACAACAGCTCCGCGCGCCTGCTCTCGGGACATGGCATGTTCGCGACAACGCTGACGCCTTCCTGGGAGCTGACCGCGCGAGTGCAGGGTTCCCGTGCGGACCGTCGCGTGGCTGGTCCGCTTCCCGCGCCCGCGTGGAAGAACGACCCGGATACCTCCGCCTCGCCCGACGACCGCCGCAAGGAGTCGATCGCGCACGGGAATGTGGAACTCACCGGGCGGCTCAATCCGCAGCTCACGCTGACCGTGTTGACGGGCGGGATCCTTCGTCAGTTGGATGCGTTCGAGACCATCATTCCCGTGGGCGGTCTGGGACGCACGAGCCGCACGCGCGCGGCACATGGCGAGCTGCGTGCGCATTGGCTCCCCGTGGCCGGCGCCGCACCTTCAGTACTGGCCGGGGTCGAGACCCGAATCGCTCGGCTCAAGTCGCGCTACGCCGAGAGTGACCCGGATCGGGACCCGATCCTGGGCGCGGGGGATGTGGATCGTTCGGTCGGGGGGGCATATCTGGTGCTCGAGCGCGCGTCCGAGTGCGGTCTGGGGGTTGCCGCGGGTGCGCGTGTGGACTGGACTCGTTCGAGTGTCGACGACCCGACCGACAACGCTCCGCGCTCGGCGAACGACGATCAGCGCGCCGTGAGCCCGTCGGTGGCGTTCAGTTGGGCCTCGCCGGGGCAGGCGAACGCCTGGCTGTCGTACGCCGGTGCATTCAAGACGCCCGAGTTGGAACAACTGTACGACTCGCGTCCCTACGATCTGGGTTTCGGTCCGATTCGGATCTCGAACAGCGCCCTGCAGCCGCAACGCGACGATCACTGGGAACTGGGCGCGCGCAAGCGGGTGGGTCGGACATGGGTGGATGGCGCGGCCTATTACGCACGTTCGCGAAACGAGCTTGGCTTTGACTACGAGAACTTCCGCATCAGCAACATCGCGCGCAGTCGGCACGCGGGCTTCGAGGCGCAGATCGCCCTTGCGCGGCTCGGCGGGCTGTCGGGTTCCGCATCGTACGCCTACACACGCGCTACATTCGAAGGCGGCGACTTCGACGGCAAGCAGATCAACACCGTGCCCAAGCACCTGGCGTTCCTGCGCGCTTCATTCGAGCATCGCGCCAAGGGCTCGGTGAGTCTGGAGCTGCAGAATGTGAGTGGACAGTGGATCGATGAGGCCAACACGCTCGCGTTGCCCGACTACACGCTCGTCCACATCGGGATGCGCCAGAGCGCCGGGCCGATCGAGATCTTCGGTTCCATACGCAACCTTGGGAATCGACGATTCGCCCCGGTCGGCTATGTCACGCTGAACGAGGTGGGAGAACCGCTGCCGCTGTACTTTCCGGGAGTCGGGCGAGCGTTCTCGGTCGGCGTTCGGGTCGGACGCATGCGCTAGCGCCGGGCGCCGGGCGCGGGCTCGAGTCGCACCGACTCGAGTGCCCTCGCCGTGATGCGCTCCCAGTTCATCAGGAATGGCACATAGCGATGATCGGCCCAACGCTGGCGCAGGTCGACTCGATGGACAGCACTGTTCCACGGGGGAACAATACCCCACGAGGAATCGGGCAGAGCGAGATCGACGACCTGCCGGTAAACTGGTCCGTGCGTGACCTCGGGGCTGAACGGCATTCGCGTCCCGCCCACGCTCACTGTGCTTCCATCCCCGTCGATCGGCGTCGGCCCCGGCTCCCAGCGTGCGCGCGCATCGAGTGCCGAGAGCGGGTGCCTGAAGCGGGCACCATGCGCGCGACCCCAAGTCCAACGTCGTATGTCCGGACCAAGCTGGGCAGTGAGTGAATCGAGCGCCATGCCCAGCGCCCGGCGCGCCGCGATCCGCGGTGATTCCGTTCGGTCGCCCCCGGGTTGGCGCAGTGCTTCGGGCGCTCGCCCGGTGAGCCCGGCAAGGGTCAGATTGGGGACGCCCTCGGTGCCCGAGCGACGCTGCAGACAGTTCCACCAAGCACGATTCAGCGTCGGCGCGACACGCCCGCGGCGCGCCATGTGGTCCCAATGCCGCAGCGTGTCGAGCGCGGCCAACTCCCGCGGGGTGAGCCCCTCGAGGCTTCCGAGTGCGGCGAGCAATGCGGGAGTACTGCGCTCCCCCGCGCGGGAGTAGGTGTCGTTCTGCACGCTGGCCGCGTCGGCCAGCGTCATCCTCGCATCGCCGGCCAGGCGCTGACTCATCTGTGCGAACCGGTCGTGGTCGAAATCGTACCGCATGAATGGTTCGGGGTAGCGGGTGCCTACGGGGCGATTGTTGCCATTGACGATGAACGTATTGCCCGGAGCCCGCCATGCGGGCATGGAGTCCGCCGCGATGAAGCCAGCCCATTCATGTCGCCCGTCCGAAGGCAGCACTCCTCGCGTGAATGGAAAGGGGCGGCGCGGCACGAGACCAACGGTCTGGTAGATCACCGCGCCATCGACATCGGCGGCGACGCAGTTGATCGTCGGCGTGACGAGCGTACGGAACCGCTCAGCCACCTCGGGGGCACTCCCCGAACGTTCAACTCCGACCACGCGGCGCAGCGTGATCCGGCCGTCCTCCAGCGCGCTCCAACGGGCCGAAAGCGCCAGGTGCTTCTTCCTGTCGTAGACCAGTACGGGCCCGTGTGGGGTGTAACGGCGCACCTGCGCCAGGGCCGGCACTGGGACCGCCACGCCGAGCAGGCGATAGCGCAGGTCGTAGGACTTCTGCACGATCGGCCTCCAGCCGGATTGCCAGCGCACCTTGCGTCCGCTCGCATCGAGGGTGTCGGCATAGACATCCAGCACATCGGCCGACAGCGCGGTCACGCCCCATGCGCAGCGCGCGTTGCGTCCGCTGACGATGGCGGGGAGTCCCGGCACATCGGCGCCGATGGCATCGAGCACGCCGGGCACGCTGATGTGAATGACGTGGAACGGGCCAGGAGCACCGAATGCGAGATGGGGATCGTTACCCAGGATGGGTCGCCCGCTCTCGGTACGCCCGCCGCCCACGGCGAACGCATTGCTGGCACGGTCAGAGCCATCGGCCTCGTGTTCGGGGAACGCCATGTGAAACGAAGCGTCCAGTGTCAGCGTGCTCCCGGGGAGTTCAGCCGGGGCGGCCGAGTGCACGGCCCCCGCGCGTGGCCAAGCGGCATAGAGGCGCGCCGCTGCCGTGTCAGGAATCGTATCGCCAAAGTGATCAGATTCGAATCGGCGCCGCTTGGTGAGCCAGTCCGCACCCTTGTCGGTCATGGCGCGTGACTCGCCGATCTCAGAGAAGTCCAGATCGAGCGTGATGCCCAATCCCAGCAACAGCGCGACCGTGTCCTCGGGCCGCCAATCCCTGGGTCGGGCATTCAAGCGCTGCAGTTCCGCTGGCCAGGGCTGCTGGCCGCTCCTGCATCCGGCCAGATAGGCGTTGATGCCTGCTGTGTAGGCTACGATCGCCTGCGCCAGATTCGTGTCCGCGCGGTCGCGCTGCCAGATTTCAATCGCGCGCTCGTGCAGGCGGAACAATTGGGCGCCGCCATCGCTGAGCAATTGGGTGTTGCCGAGCCAGCGATGCACGATCCCATCTGCCTGCGCGCGGGTGTATACCAACTGCCACAAGCGATCGCGAGCCACGACCCAACCCCAAGCGGTATAAAGGTCCCGCAGATTGCCGGCGCGCACATGCGGAATGCCATCGAGGTCGGTGATCAGCGAGACCGGTGCCGAGAGTGTGGGCAGGAGGACGCGCGCTTCGCTCGCCCCGCCAGCGAGCAGCGAAGGCAGCAAAAGCACCAGCGTGATGAACGCGGTGAGGAATCGCGGATTCATGCGCCGCACTCTGACAGCAGGTCGTCATGCGTGCCAGTCGGTTTCGCGACTGCCCCGGCCCATGTGCTAGCGTGCCGTGCATGGCAGAATCGGTGGTGATGGCATTCGATCTTGGCGGCACGGATATCAAGGCCGCGCGTGTCACGAAGGACGGAGCCGTCCGCGGATTCCGGCGCGTCCCGTCGTGCGCGGATCAGGGCGAGGAGGCGTTGTTCGCCGCCGTGCGCGCCATTGCGGATCAGTTGGGCGGCCCGATGGGTCCAGCGGTGGCCGGGTTCGGCTGCCCCGGCGCGATCGATCCACGCACCGGACAATTGCAGGCCCGCACGCCGCATGTGGCGCTCCCTGCGGATTACCCGATGCTCGCGCGGTTGGAGCGCACGCTCGGCGTGCGCGTGGCATTGGACAACGACGCCAACATGGCGGCGCTGGGAGAACATCGGGTGGGGGCGGCCAAGGGCGCACGGGTGAGCCTCACGATCACGATCGGAACGGGCGTGGGTTGTGGGATCGTTGTGGATGATCGGGTATTCCGCGGCGCGTACGGTGGAGCTGGTGAGATTGGCCACATGCCGCTGGGTGCCCTGGGCCCCGCGTGTCGGTGTGGGGTTCCGGGTTGCGCTGAACCACTGGCAAGCGGTTCCGGCATCGTCGCATTGGCGCGTGAGGCAGGGCTGAATGTCTCGAGCGCGCGCGATGTGTTCGAGTCCGGGCATCCGCGTGCGCCATATATCGTCGAGCGCATGATTGATGGGCTCGGACAGATGCTGGGCGCGGCGACGCAATTACTCGACCCCGACGTGATCGTGCTGGGCGGGGGCGTCTCGCAGGCAGGGGAGCGGCTGCTCGCGCCCGTCCGTCGTTCGCTCGAGCGCCACACGCTCATCTCCCATCGCCGCGTGCGGGTGTTGCTCGGGGCGCTGGGCGAGCAGGCTGGCGCGATCGGATGCGGCCTTGCTGCGTGGGATGCGATCGCGACAGGGTCGCGCCGCGCGTGATCCGCAACGCGACCCCATGGGTCGCGACTAATGGTACAGGTTCTTGATGCGGCCCCAGGTACTACGCGTGGCCGGAGTCGGTTGTTCCGCCGGTTGGAATGCGAGGTCCACGATCTTGTCGCCCGGTGCTGGTACCAGGAATGCGGGGTTGAGTTCGACCAGCGTGTTGGGGTTGAACTCATGCACTTGGCCGGTGACGCCATCCACGGCCAACAGGTGTCCGGTGCTTGGGCTGAACGCGAGCCCGTGCGGGCGAGCCCAGCTTGTGCCCACGAAAGTACCGGTGAGCGCATGCGTGACAGGATGGAAGCGGTAGCCCTTATTCGTCGCCATGTCCGTCACATAGATCGCGCCATTGATGGGATGGAACGCTACGTCGTTGGCGATCCCGGTCCCGGGCAGGACGATCTGGTCGATGAATGCCCCTGTGATCGCATCGACGATCAGGACGAATCCCCCATAGAACGAACAGATGTAGAGGTTGCCGTCGGGGCCGATCTGCATGTCGGCTGGCCCGTAGATGGGCGTCACCATGCGGATGAACGCTCCAGTGGTCGCATCGTACGCCCGCACATCGTTGGTCTGCATGTCGCCAATGTAGACCTCGCCAGTGGGGGCGTAGATCGCGGCCCACTGCCAACCGCCGCTCGGGTTGTAGATCTTGATCAGGGCGCCGGTCGTGGCGTTACGCTCCTCGACCCCGAAAGCGTTGTGCCCGATCAAGACGCGGTTGTTCGTGGCGCCGAAGTGAACGGCCATCTGTCCGTTCGGCGTGGTGGAGGTGGAGAACACCCCCTGGTAGGCGCCGCTGTTGCCATTGTACGTGCGCAGCATGTTGGATGCGTCGCTGGTCACGAACAGGTCGCCGCCAGCGGCGCGGGCGTTGTGCATTGGCAGCGCTGCAGCGCCGATTGAGAAGGTCAAGGTGAGAACGCGGAGCAAGGGCAGGGGTCGCAATAGGCGCATCTTGACCTCGGAGGTAGGCGGGCTGGCTTCAGTGATACAGACGCTTGATCCGGCCCCACGTGCTCGGGGTTGTCGGCGTTGGCCCGAGCGTGGGCTTGAATGCGAGGTCGACGATCTTGTCACCCGGAGGAGGGGATAGGAATGCGGGATTCAGCTCTGCCAGCGTGCTCGGGTTGAACTCGTGCACCTGCCCGGTGACGCCATCCACAGCGAGCAAGTTGCCGGAAATGGGGCTGAACGCGACACCGTGCGGACGCGCCCACAGCGTTCCTGCGAAAGTCCCGGTGATGGCATGCGTCACAGGGTGGAAACGGTATCCCTGGTACGACTTCATATCCGTCACGTGAATCGAGCCATTGATCGGGTGGAAGGCAACGTCGTTCGGTTGGGCTGGCACCGGCAGCACGATCTGGTCGATATATGCGCCCGTGACCGCGTCCACGATCAGGACGATTCCGCCATAGAATGAGCAGATGTAAAGATTGCCATCGGGTCCGATCTCCATGTCGGCCGGCCCCGATATGGGCGTGACCACGCGGATGAAGGCCGCGGTGTTGGCGTCGTACGCCCGCACATCGTTCGTCATCATGTCGCCGATGTAGACCTCGCCGGTGGGGGCGTAAATCCCGGCCCACTGCCAACCGCCGCCGGGATTATAGATTTTGATCAGGGCGCCGGTCGTGACATTGCGCTCTTCGACCCCGAAAGCGTTGTGGCCGATCAGGACGCGGTTGTTGGTCGCACCGAAGTGCACCGCCATCTGTCCTACCGGCGTCGAAGAGGCCGAGAACACACTCTGGAAGACGCCTGTGGTCCCGTTATAGGTGCGCAGCAGGTTGGAGGCGTCGCTCGTCACGAACAGCTCACCTGACGAAGCCTGGGCATGACGCAACGATAGGAGGGTGGCCGCGATCAGCAGGGTCAGCGTGAGCGCACGGTGGAAGATAGAGGGTCGGATCAAGCGCAAGGTGTCCTCGCAGGGGTCAGGGCAGGGCATCCACCGCCGCACAGGGCCGACGGCTTATAGGGGATATTCGCGCTGCGAGTTGAAACCTAACAGCCGCGCCTGCGGCGTTGGCGTTGGGGCCGGTTCCTCCGCGTTGGTCACGACGGGACTGGCAGCCGGAGGAGTGTAGCGCGCTTGGACGCCGGAATCCGCTATGTTCTTTATCCTCCACGCCCACATCCCACCCGGGGACCCAGCCCATGCGCCGAACCCTCCTAGTACTCCTCGCCGCCGGCCTCATGGCCACCGTCGCGCCCGGCGCGCAGGCCGAACCCGCCGCCGATGCCGAGCACTACCTCGACCGCTTCATCGACCCGAGCATCGACCCGCGCACCGACTTCTTCCATTATTCGGTCGGCAGGTGGCTTCGTGAGAATCCCATCCCTGCGGCGGAACGGTCGTGGGGAATCGCCAAGGTGATCCAGGAGGAGACCTATCACCGGCTCGTCGGAATCAATGAGACGGCCGCTTCCACCAAGGGCGCACCCCGAGGCAGCAACGCTCAGAAGATCGGCGATTTCTGGTACGCGGCGATGGACAGCGCGAGTATCGCTCGCTCGGGGATCACGCCGCTGGCAGGCGAGTTCGCGAGGATCGCCGCGGTCAAGGACACCCGCGGCCTGTTGGCCACCACTGCACGCTTACAGTATCTGGGGGTGAGCGCGCTGTGTGCGCTGGCCATCTACCAGGATGAGAAGAACAGCGCGCGCTATGCGCTCCACTTGTACCAAGGTGGACTCGGCCTGCCCAATCGCGACTACTATTTCGACAACGATCGGCGTTCGAGCATGCTGCGCAGCGAGTATCGAGTGCATGTCGCGCGCATGTTCTCGCTATTGGGCGAGGACAGTGCACGGGCCCGCGCGAATGCGGGCGTGGTGATGTCGATCGAGACCGAGTTGGCAGGGGCCTCGCGCAAGCTCGAGGCGTTGCGCGACCCACAGGCCAACTACAACCCGATGTCGGTCGCGGGCATGTCCAAGTTGGCGCCGTCGATTCGTTGGCGGGATTTCCTCGAGCAAGGCGGCATCCGCGGCGTGGATAGCATCATCGTGGGTCAGCCCGAGTTCTACCGGCAACTCGAGAAGTCGCTCGCGCAACACCCCATCAACGAATGGAGGACTTACCTGCGCTGGCATTTGCTGTCCTCGTTCGCATCGCAGGCGGGTGGCCAGTTCGATGCCGAGCACTTCCATTTCTTCGGGACGATCATGAATGGTACTACGCAACAGCGACCGCGGTGGAAGCGGATGCTCGACGAGGAGGAGAACTACCTCGGGGATGCACTGGGCCAACTCTATGTGCGGCAGTATTTCTCGCCGCGCACCAAGGCCCGTTACGAGAAGATGACCAACGAGGTGTTCGATGCGTTCCGCGAGCGGATCCGCAATCTGGATTGGATGAGCCAGCCCACGCGCGAGCGTGCACTTCGCAAATTGGATGCGGTCACGAAGAAAGTGGGCTACCCCGAGCGCTGGAAGGATTACTCCAAGTTCGAAGTCGATCGCACCTCGTTCCTGGGCAACTGTCTACGCGGCAACCGGTGGGTCAGCGATTTCTACATCAAGAAACTCGGCAAGCCGGTGGACCGGAGCGAATGGGGAATGACCCCACAGACCTACAACGCCTACTACAACTCCTCGAACAACGAGATCGTGTTGCCGGCCGCCATCTTCATCCTGCCGGGGATCGCCGACTCGTTGGTGGATGACGCGGTGGTGTACTCGTACGCCGGCGGCACCACGATCGGCCATGAGATCACGCATGGTTTCGATGACGAAGGTCGCCAGTTCGACGAACGTGGGAACCTCGAAAGCTGGTGGACGC
Source organism: Candidatus Eiseniibacteriota bacterium (assembly GCA_039917105.1). Classification (GTDB taxonomy): domain Bacteria; phylum Eisenbacteria; class RBG-16-71-46; order RBG-16-71-46; family RBG-16-71-46; genus CAIXRL01. The sequence goes on from JBDSKE010000208.1 coordinate 39,861, forward strand.
CTGCGGACGAGAAGGAGTTCAATCGCCGCGCTGCAGGGATCGTCGGCCAGTTCAATGGCTACGTTGCCGTGGATAGCTTGCACGTCAATGGCAGTGCCACCCAGGGTGAGAACATCGCGGACCTCGGCGGCATCGTGCTGGGCTGGGACGCCTTCCGTAAGACGGAGCAGTTTCGAAAGGGTGAGAAGCTGGGCGGTTTGACGCCGGCACAGCGCTACTTCATCGGCTGGTCGCTCGGCTGGATGAACGCGCTACGGCCTGAGAATATCGCCATGCGGGTCAAGACTGATGTGCACGCCCCCAGCTTCCTGCGCGTCACCGGTCCGATCAGCAACATGGTGCCATTCTACGAGGCATATGGTGTCAAGCCAGGCGATGCGATGTACCGGGCCGACGACGTGCGCGTTCGGATCTGGTGACGAGACGGTCGCCTCAGCCGGCGATGTGGATCAGCGGCGCGCTCGTGGGGGAGGCAATGGGCTCCCCGAAGAGCGTCATGGTGGTCGCACCCACGACGCGCAACTCGCGCAAGGTGCCGGGTGGGGTGCCATCGTCGCTGAACACCACGGTCTTGAACTCGCGTGTCTTGCCGTACAGTTGGACCGGGCGGCCGGTGGTGCCGCGGGTGGAACGACCTTCGACCAGCACCTCCACATTGTGGCCCACGCGCGAATCGTGGATCTCGCCGGAGATCTGGTGTTGTTGCTCGATCAAGGCGCCCAGGCGGCGCGTCTTCTCGTCCTCGGACACCGTCTCGGGCCATGAGAACGCTTTCGTGTCGGAGCGGGCAGAATACTTGAACAGGAACGCGCTGTCGTAGCGCTGCACCCGCATGAAGTCGGCCGTCCGTTCGAAGTCCGCGTCCGTCTCGCCCGGAAAGCCGACGATGACGTCGGTGGTCACGGCCAGCCCTGGGATCGCGCCGCGCATCTTCTGTAGGATGAGGTCGTACTCGGCGAGCGTGTAGGTGCGATTCATGGCCTTGAGGATCGGGTCGCTGCCGCTCTGCAACGGCAGGTGAACGTGCGGCATGACTTTGTCGCACTCGGCCATCGCCGCGATCAAGCGATCGCTCATATCACTTGGGTGGGGCGAGGTGTAGCGCACCCGCAAGACGCCCTCGATCTTGTTCGTGGCGCGCAACAGGTCGGCGAAGTCGTGCGTGCCATCGTGGTAGGAGTTCACCGTCTGGCCCAGAAAGATGATCTCACGATAGCCTTGGCCTGCTGCGGTGCGCACCTGCTGCAACAAGTCGGCCAGCGGAAGGCTCCGCTCGCGCCCGCGCGTATAGGGCACCACGCAATAGGTGCAGAACTTGTCGCAACCCCGTTGCACCGTCACCCACGCTCGAACCCCTTCGCCGCGTTTGGGCTCGAGATCGCCGTAGGTTTCATCACGGTCGAGCCGGACATGCGCCACCGGCTCGCCCGCCGCGCGTCGGAGCAGTTCGGGTAGCGTGCGATAGCCATCGGGGCCGACCACCAGGTCGAGCACTCGCTTGCGCTTGCCGAGCAGCTTGGCGCGCAGGTGCTGCGCCATGCACCCCGCCACTCCCACGACAAGCGAAGGCCTGGAGAGCTTGAGGTGCGCGAACTCGCCGAGCCGTCCCAGCACGCGCAGTTCGGCGTGCTCGCGGATGGCGCAGGTATTGAGGACCACGGCGTCTGCGTCTTCGGGGCGGTCCACCAGGATCATGCCCGCCCGCTGCAGGACGCCTGCCATGACCTCGCTGTCCGAGAGATTCATCTGACAGCCGTAGGTT
>JBDSKE010000209.1:0-6574 GCA_039917105.1 Candidatus Eiseniibacteriota bacterium
CCTGGCGCGCTGCTCGGAGCGCTTCTGCTCGCAGGCGCTTGCTTCACGGACTCGATGGCACTTCCGTTCCTATTGGTCGCCTTCCTGCATTGCCGGGAGCGCGACACGGGCAAGCTCTTGGCATTCAGCATCGGCACGGCCGTATTTCTTGGCGGCGGCCACATCTTGATGTCGAGGACACTGGGGCAGTGGTACAACTTCCAGGCTTCGGAAGCCGTATGGCAATCATTCCGTTTCGACGGTCAGGAGCTGATCCATCTATTGGGCGGTGAGCTGCTCGGCACTTTCGGCGTATTCACGCTCGCCGTCGTGCTCTCTTTTGCGCTTCCCGTGCGCCCATGGCGGGGCGCGGTCGGGATGTGGACCTGGCTTGCGATCGCTGGCGTTGCGGCTGCAGTTCTCGCGAGCCAGAACCAGGCCCTCGAGGCCCACGGGCTACTTCCCGCCATGCTCGGACTCGCGCTGGCGGGACCGCTCGCGATGCAGCGCGTCACTCGCCATCTCTCGGCCTCGCCGGGCGCCTCGACATTCGGAGGCGAGGGCCTGATGCTCGCCGCCCTGGCGCTGCAGTTCCTGCAACTCTTCGCCAGCGCTTAGCCCCTGTCGCCGCGAATGTGAATCGGCACGTATCCGAGCATTTCTCGCTTGCGCTGCGGGCAGGGTACAAGGAAGGTTGGTCGCCGGGGAAGTCCATCCTGGTCTGTGGAGGCCCACCTTGCCGCACGCCCGCATTCGCGGTCATCGACCACTGGCGTCAGCCGTCCTCACCGGACTTGGACTCGGGCTGCTCTGCGGCCCGACGTTCGCCGCCCCTCAGGCGAGCTGGGTGAAGATCGCGGATGTGGCGAATCCACCTCCGCTCGAAACACACGCCGCGGTATACGATTCCCTGGGCGACCGTTTGATCATCTATAACCCCTACACTTTCGTGGATGGTGCGGCGGTCGCCTCCTCGCAGATGTGGGAGTTCCGCTTGAGTCTGCCCGACAGCGGCTGGCGGCGACTGAGCACAATCGGCCCCGCTCCATTAGGGATCAGACAGTCCAGCATGGTGATCGACGCACTGAACTACCGGATCCTGTGGTTTGGTGGATATTCCATCAATGGTGCCCCGGCGAACAACGATCTGTATCAGTTATCGCTGGCCGGGACCCCCGCATGGTCGGTCGTACCCGCAATCAAAGACACGCTCAGGGCGCGCTTCGATGCCTACCTGTGTATCGATGAATCCTCGCGCACTCTGGTGCTCTACGGCGGCACCGCAGCGTTCAGCGACCACTTTGATGCGGTGGACGACGTCTGGACCCTTCCACTCGACGCCCCGCCCGTGTGGACACTCATGCCGAGCACGAGCCCACCGCCGCCCAAGCGATTCGACGCCCAGCTCGCTTGGGACCCGCGGCGCCGCCAGATCCTCGTGCACGGCGGTGTCAATGCCTCATCGACCGGGGTGCTCGGCGACACTTGGGCATTGTCGCTGGGCGATACCGCGCGTTGGGCTGCGATCGCGCAGTCGGGACCACAAGTCCCGCGCGCCTACGGCGGCGCGATCGTGGACCCCGCAAGTGATCGGTTGATTCTCGGGCCCGGCGGCACTCGCACGTACCCCCCGCCGACCTCGGAGCGCGAGGCCTATCAGCTACCGCTCGCTCCTGGCGGAGAGTGGAGCCCGGCCCCGGCGCCGGACGCATTTGATGGTTCGAGCTACACCTACGCCGCGGTCAGGGATGCTCGGCGGGAGCGGATGATCGCGCTCGGCAATACTTTTGTGCAAGCATTCTCACTCACCGACACTACGGGGTGGAAACGATTGTGGCCACCCGATCCGGTACATGCCCCCGGGGTGGTCACGGGCCACGTGCTCGTGTCCGACGTCACGCGTCATGTGGTGTGGAGTGTCGGGGGCTCGGAACAGGGCGGTTTCAACGACCTTTGGAAGCTGCGTGTTGATGGGAGCGCCCAATGGGAGTGGCTCCCGCAGCCGTACGCACTGCCACAGAGCGGCCACACAGCGGCATTCGACGGTGGGGCGGACCGTATGCTGGCCATCACACTCTTGGACAATCCCAAGATCTTCGAAGTCGCAGCCACCGGCACTCCGAGCGAGATTGTTTCCACGCCACGCGATACATTCCCATCGACCCGTGTCGACTACACGACGGTGATCGACCCGCTGCGCCAACGCTTGATCGTCTTCGGGGGTCAGTATTTTGCGGCGCATTTCAGTGGAACAAGTCGTGCTGATTTATGGACCGTTCCGCTCGACGACCTCACCGCATGGACACCGCTGCTCGTTGCGGGGCCGGCCCCGGGCGCACGCGGTGAGCACTTCGCCTTCTACGACGATCAGCGTGATCGGATGGTCGTGTTCGGCGGATGGCAACAGACCGGCGGTCCCCTGCGCCAATACTTCCACGATGCATGGGCCCTCTCGCTGTCGGGAGCACCGGCATGGACGGCACTCGAGGGATTCGCGTGGGATCCACCCGTTGCGGGCCGCCTGACTTATGACCCCACGAACCATCGCCTGTTCCTGTTCCACTCGGCTGAACTCGGCAGCCCCGGCGCGACAACCGTCTCCATGCGCGGCATCGAGGACAGCGATGCCTGGGCCGAGTTGGAGACAATCGGCAGCCCACCCCTGAAGGATGCTCCCGTCGCGTTCGCACCCTGGGCGGACCGGCTCGTGGTGATGAGCACGAACAGCGATGGGACGCAGTCCGACGAGACATGGGCGCTGCAGATCGATCACGTCGTGGCGGCACTCGCATCTTTGGAGCGACTCCATGCCACTTCCGAGACTGTGTCACTGGCCTGGCGACTGGGCGAATCGAACGGCGGTCCAGTGGCGCTGACGCGGCGTGAAGGTGACGGGCCAATGCGTACACTCGCCCAACTGACACCGGATGGCGAGGGCCGCGTCGCCTACGATGACCGCCAGGTCACGGCAGGCTCGCACATGGTCTACCGACTTCTCGAGGGCACGCGGCTGCTCATCGAGACTTCCGTGACCGTGCCGGGCAACTCCGTGCTGTCGTTTGCGGGTACCCGGCCGGCCCCGGCGCGTGGCGTGGTCCAGTTGGCCTTCGCACTACCAGTCGCTTCGGATGTGCGGCTCGAGTTCTACGATATTCGCGGCACGAGGGTGCTCATGCGAGAGTTGGGGCGACAGGACCCCGGCGAGCATCTGTTCACATTGCGGGAGACGGCATCGCTCAGGCCGGGGCTTTATCTGGCTCGCATGATCACCGGTGCGGGAACGCGGGAGGCGAAAGTCGTGTTACTGCACTGAGCGATCGTGCAGGCCACCTATTCCCCTTTGTGCACTTGCATTTTCCAAGTGAAACCGGCGCGAAGTTCGAGGGCATGTTCATCTCCCGCGTCGGTGGTCTTGACAGCGGCGTCCATTGCCAGCCCCTGTCGCGTCTGCCAGACGATCCCAGCCAATAGCGCACGCACCGCGTCCTCATCGCCTTCACGCGCCCACGAAAGTTCGCCGACAGGGCGGACCGGCCACTCTTCGGGCCCCTCAAGGATCATCGTGACGACTCGCTCCGTCAGCTGCTCCTGGGTCCGCGCCAATTCCGCGTTCAAGTGCAGCATCGTTCGCGCGGCCGACAGCGGCTGACTGACGATCAATCCGATGCCGAAACCTGCATGCAATTGCCCGCGTGAGGGAATGAGCACCGATTCCTCGGTCGCGATGCTGGGACCCTTCTTCTCCTGGAGCACACCCGCGCGCAGCACCTTTTTCAATGAGAACGCGGCCTCCTCGAGTCGCGGTGAGACGCCCTCGGGCTCGGGATGCATGAGCATCACGCCTTGGCCCTCGAGTACGAACTCGAACCCCGAACCTGTGCCGTAATTGAGGGTGACCTGTGGAACGATCAGCGAGCGCTCCTGCGCGAATCGCGCATAGGAAAGTGGGCTGAACTCGAGTTCGAACAAATGCGCTTCGGCCACGTCAGCGTCGGTCCCGTCGAACGGACGGTATGCATATGCGGGGCGCGCTGCAGTGAAAACCAACAGGCAAACCACAGCAAAAGGCAGGTAGCGGGCAGTGCGAACGGGGTTATCGAGAATCGCTGCGGCTTCATTCCGTGCGACAGTCCAAGCGTGACCAAGAGACATTTCGACCTCCGTGATGAAAAAAATGGAATGTGAATCAATCCTGCGGGCGGGATTCAGCAAGGAGCTTGCCATAACCTCGGAGTGATGGGTAACAAGGTACTCCCGCAGTTGGAGAGTGGCCCGGGCCCATCCGATCAGTGGAGCGTATTGCCTGCTTCCCGGTGCTACTTTGTAAATCTGCGCGGCCTTGCGTTCACGCATGGCCTGGTAGGAAGCCTGCGAGTGCCAATGGGCGTTCGCCCAAGGAGGCCTGAAGCCGATGTCCGCAAGTCCAGAGCCGCTGAGATTGATGGCCATCCTCGCCCACCCGGACGACGAGTCGTTGGGATTCGGTGGAACTCTCGCCCGATATTCGGCCGAGGGAGCCGAAGTCACGGTCATCACCGCAACGCGAGGTGATGCGGGCCGATACCGTGGGGAGCGCGACGGGCCGAATCACCCCGGCCCCGAAGGCCTGGCGAAGATCCGCGAGGCCGAACTCCGCTCCGCAGCCCGCGAGTTGGGGGTGAAAGAGCTGATTCTGCTGGGCTACCGCGACGGGGCACTCGACCAGGTGGATCCGCGCGAGGCTGTTTCCCGCATCGCCGGGTGCATCCGGGCCGCGCGCCCGCAGGTGGTGCTGACATTTGCGCAGGACGGGGCCTACGGGCATCCGGACCACATCGCCATCTCGCAACTGACGGGCGCGGCCATCGTCGCGGCTGCGAACGCGCGCTTCGAGTTCGCGGCAGGCGCGCCACCGCACGAGCCGCATTCGGTCTCGAAGCTCTACTACATTGCGTGGGACGCGGCCGCGTGGGAAGCGTATCAGGCCGCATTCAAGAAACTCGTCTCAGTCGTGGACGGCGTGGAGCGCCAGGCCCTGCCGTGGCCCGCGTGGGCGATCACGACCGCCATCGATACGAGCGCATATTGGGAAACGGTGTGGAGAGCAGTGTCGTGTCACGACTCGCAGATTGCGGCCTACGAGCAACTCAGGAGCCTGTCCCCCGAGCACCACGAGGCGCTGTGGGGAAATCAGACATTCTATCGGGTATTGAGCACGGTGAATGGTGGACGCGCGAGGGAGACGGACCTGTTCGAAGGGCTGCGCGAGTGAGTGGTCGGGTAATGCGACCATCGCACGGACTCGAGGCATCGATCGGGTCGTGGCTCGGACCCCCGCGAGCTGGCGATGGTCACAATGCATACAAGGGGGCAACGCGATGGGCAAGTCGACCGCAGTAGTACTCGTCCTGATGTTCGCTTCGACCGCGGGTTTGTCGCTCGCACCCGATGCTTGCGCAGAGCCAACCCCGAACTCGCTGTTCCAGATGCAGAAGTCGAACCGTGCCCGGCCATGGCTGCACATCGCGACCGACTCCGGAACCATCACCCGCCGCGTCAAGTTGGTGGATCGTTCGGGACTCTATGATCTGAGCTCGCCGGATGGCGCAACGTGGCCGGGTCCACTGCTGTGGGGTGACATCCGACGCATCGATGAGGTCATCACGCGGCGGAAGCAGATGCGCATGGTTGGCGCGGTTGTCGTAGGGCTCGCAGCGGCGGGCCTCGGGAACGCACTCGGCGCCCCTGACGGCAATGGCGGCCAATACGCAGCCATCGGGGCCTCGTTGGGAATGAGAGTTGGCGGAACGATTGGTGGTCAACTGGGGGGACGCCACCAGACGTCCGAGCGTCCCTGGTACGTGGTCCAGAGTCCTTCACCGACGGACTCTGCCGCGGCCGGAGGGCAAAGCTCCGACGCAATCCTGCGGGCATGCGGGCGGATCGACCGCAACAGGTTGCTGCGAGTGCGCAGCCGTCTCGGCACCTTCGAGGGCTATGCGGGAACATCGGGGCCTGAGGGGCTCGAGAACTTGAAGGCAAGGCACAGCCGCTTGGGCGATTCTCCAGCCCCAACGATGATTCACTGGGACGCTATCGACCTGGTCGAGGTGCGCGGTGGCAGCAGCTTGCGCGGGGCGGTGGGGGGCGGTGTCGCACTAGGTCTGATCGGCGCACTGCTGGGCCTGGCCGCAGTCTCGGTCGCGGGCTCGGACGTTTCCGCCGGAGAGGCCGCAGGCGGCGGCTTTCTGTATGTGGCACCAGTCGGTTTTGTGCTCGGCGGACTCGGCGGCATGGCCGCCCGGCGCTGGGTCGTGCTGTACCAGCGGCCCTGAGATTCGCCGGATGCTCTTGGAATCGCGACGGACTCTGGCCGCGTCCCGTTGGCGCGAGACCGCGAACGCCTCGAACCTGGCGCTCGGACACTTCAATGGGAAGATGGCTTCGCGCGAATCGACTGGTCGACGCGTCGCATCCCTTGCCGATAGAGCGCCGTGCCCGGCCGGGCCGGTGAGCTGGGACTGGTCGACGCAGGAGGGGGCCTTGGCGCAGCGCGCGAGCGGCACCTATTTCTATCGGGTGCGAACCGGGGACAGAGCAAGCGCCACGGGCATGA
>JBDSKE010000210.1:0-4531 GCA_039917105.1 Candidatus Eiseniibacteriota bacterium
ACGGACCATTCGCCAACTCAAGTTCCATGGTGGCCATGCGCCCGCCGGCCGTGCCGGCGGTGACGGCACCTGACTTGCGATTGTTGCCCGCCGAGAAGGCACGGCGCATCCTGCGCGAGTACGGCCTGAATGTGCGCTTCGAAGGGCAGGGTCCGCGAGTGTTGTCGCATTCCCCTGCGGCAGGCCAGCCAGTCGAGCGCGGCACGACGGTGGTGGCGTTCCTTGCTGCGCCCGCGGATTCCAATGGACGGACGCTTCCAGACCTGCTTGGCCTGTCCATGCGTCAAGCCGTCCGCGAACTGTCGAAACGCGCCGTGGACATGCGTATCAGCGGCAAGGGGATCGTCGTGCGCCAAGTACCGGCTGCGGGGGTGTCGCTTCCGATGACGGGTCCCTGTCGTGTGTGGTGCGAGGATACGGGTGTGCCTATCTCATCGCGCCTGGATGCTTCGGTTGCGAGCGCTCCCTATCGGAAGCATCGGCCGTGATCGTGCGTGAGCTCCTGGCCGAAATGGCGGTGGCGACGGTGACGGGGACTCAGGATGCGACGGTGGCCGGGCTGTCGCTGGACTCGCGTTGCGTGAAGCCCGGGGACCTCTTCTTCGCCCTGCCCGGCGTCTTGGCCGATGGTGCCCGCTTTGCCAGCGCCGCTGTCGACGCCGGCGCGGTGGCGGTGGTCGGCCCACTCGGGTTGCGGTTTTCTGGCGCCACGGTCGCCGAGGTCGCCGAGCCGCGCCTCGCGCTCGCCCAGGCCGCCAACCGGTTCTACGACGCTCCCTCGCGTGATATGCAGGTGGTCGCGGTCACCGGCACGAACGGCAAGACCACGACGACGTACCTGCTCGAAGCGATCTTCGCGGCGGCAGGCCTGTCGAGCGGCGTGATCGGAACGACCGGTGTCCGATTCGCCGGCGAACTCCGACCGAGCGCATTCACCACGCCCGAGGCTCCTGACCTGCAGGCCCTGCTTGCCGAGATGCGCGGACGCGGCGTGCGCGCCGTCGCCCTGGAGGCGAGTAGCCATGCATTGGCCCAGCGCCGCACGTGGGGGCTGGCGGTCGACGTGGCGATTTTCACGAATCTCACCCGGGACCACCTGGACTACCACGGCACCATGGAGGCATACCTCGACGCCAAGCTCATGCTGTTCGACGGGCGGAACGGCTTCAGCGGCAAATCCACCGTCGCGGTGATCGACGCCGACGATGCCGCAGCTCCCCGCGTTGCCGAGGCCGCACTCCGCGGAGGACAGCGCGTGGTGCGCTTTGGTGAAGCGGCGGACGCGGACCTGCGCATCGCCTCGGTCCGCACGGTGGAGCATGGGCTGGAATTGGTTTTCTCGCATGACGGCGCCGAGTATCGCTTCCTGCTTCCGCTATGGGGGCGCTATAACGCGTGGAACGCTGCTGCGGCGTTCGCCGCTGCGCGTGCGTTGGGCATCGATGCCCAAGTGGCCGTGAATGGGCTGCAACGGAGCCCGGGTGTTGCCGGCCGACTCGACCGAGTCGAAGCGGGACAGCCATTCGCAGTGGTGGTGGACTACGCGCACACGCCCGATGCGCTCGAACGCGCGCTTGCGGCCTGCCGCGAACACACACGCGCGCGCGTCCTGTGCGTGGTCGGTTGTGGCGGTGACCGCGATCGCGGCAAGCGTCCGCACATGGGCCGACTGGCCGCAACCGGGGCCGATCAGGCGTGGATCACCAACGACAACCCGCGCAGCGAGGATCCCGCGACCATCGCTGCCGAGGTCGCCGCCGGGGCACCCTCGGGCGCGCTGACCGTGATCCTGGACCGGCATGATGCGATCGCCGCTGCGCTCGAAGTGGCGCAACCGGGTGACGTGGTCCTGATCGCGGGAAAAGGCCACGAGACGACACAGACCATCGGCACCCAGGTCTTTGCCTTCGACGATCGCGACGTGGTGCGGACGCTGCTCACGAAAAGGCCCCGGGCGTGAGCCTTCTCGATCGGCCTCTGATCACGCTGGTCCAGTTGGCGCAATGGGCCGAGGGCGATCTTGTCGTGAAGCAGGTGCCCCAGGATTCCGTCGCACGCGAGGCCCTGCTCAAGAGCGGGATCACGGGTGCAACCCTTGATACCCGGGCGGTCCAGCCGGGCATGCTGTTCGTGCCATTGCCCGGGAGTCGGGTCGATGGTCACGCATTCCTCGATGAGGCGTTCACTCAAGGCGCGGGTGCGGCGTTGTGCGCGCGTGCAATCCACCCTCACATCGCCCATCACGACCTCGGGCCGCTCGTCCTCGTGGACGATGTCACCCTTGGGCTCCAGCGACTGGCCAGCAAATTGCGGGAGTTCTGGCCCGGTCGGGTCGTCGGCGTCACGGGTAGCGTCGGCAAGACCACGACGAAGGAGCTTGTTGCAGAAGCGTTCGCGACCTCGGGCCCGGTGTTGCGCACCCAGGGAAATCTGAACAATCACTGGGGCGTGCCGCTCACGATCCTCTCGCTCCGACCCGAGCACCAAGTGGCGATCATTGAGATGGGCATGAACAACGCAGGCGAGATCACTGCGCTGGCGGCGATCGCCAAGCCACATGCGGCAGTCGTCACGAATGCCGGGAGGGCGCATCTGGAAGGGCTGGGCTCGCTCGAGGCGATCGCGCGCGAGAAAGCTTCCTTGGTGCATGTGCTGGGGAAGGACGCGCCCGCCTTTGTCGGTGCGGATTCCCCGCTGTTGCTCGAAGCCGTGAAGGGCGCGAAGGCCCGCATCATCACTTACGGGTTCTCACCCAAGGCCGACGTCCGTCCGGCGCGCTATGAGGATCTTGGGGAGCAGGGTTCGCGCTTCGAGGTCGATGGTTTCCCCAGTGTGCACCTGCGGCTCGTGGGCCGGCATCAAGTGGCGAATGCCCTCGCTGCGATCGCGGTGGCCAAGCATCACGCGCTCGACCCAGCGAAAGTCGCCGCGGCGTTGTCGGCCTACCGGCCGCTCAAGGGCCGCATGGAAGTGAAGCATGCGGGTGGGGCCACGCTGCTCGTGGATTGCTATAACGCCAATCCGGATTCGACCTGCGCCGCACTCGCCACATTGGCGGCATGGCCAGGTGCTTCCCGTCGAATCGCCCTGTTGGGCGACATGCTCGAGCTTGGCGCGACTGCGGGGGCGTTGCATCGGGAGACTGGCGCTGCGGTGAAGGATGCCGAGTTGTGGGCGGTGGGCGCGCACGCGACCGACTATGCGGTCGGCGCGCAGGCGGCAGGCGCCGCAGTTCGATTGTTCCCTGACAAGTCGGCCGTCGCGTCCGCGCTCCAGGAAGCGCTTGCGCCCGGCGTGGTCATCCTGCTCAAGGCGTCACGCGGAGCGGCGCTCGAGGATGTCCTCGCGCTTGCCGCGGTGGAGGGCTGATGTTCTACGAATGGATCTTTCCGCTGCATGAGTTGCCAGGGCTCACTGTCCTGAATGTGTTCAAGTACATCACCTTCCGCTCGGCGTATGCGGCGATCACCGCGCTCGCGATCAGCCTGTTGTTCGGGCCGGCGATGATCGCGTGGTTGCGACGCGTGAAGCTTGGGCAGAAGGTCCGCCAGGAAGGCCCGCAGTCGCACCTCCTCAAGGCGGGCACGCCCACCATGGGTGGCATCCTGATTCTCACCTCCGTCGTGGTGCCATGCCTGTTGTTCGGAAACTTCCATTCGCGCCATTTGTGGCTGGCCCTGCTCACGACGGTCTGGCTCGGGGGGCTTGGTCTGCTCGACGATTACCTGCGCGTCGTTCGCAGGATGCCCAAGGGCCTCTTGGGCCGCTACAAGTTGGCGGGGCAGGCGATGATCGGCGCAGCAGTCGGGTTCGCATTGCTCGCATGGCCCGAGGCCGGCCTGTCCTCGACCGTCACGCATGTGCCATTTCTCAAGTTCCGCTTCGTGGACTTCGGTATCCTGTTCGTACCGTTCGTGATCCTCGTCATCACGGCTTCCTCGAACGCGGTGAATCTGACCGATGGGCTCGATGGCCTTGCCTCGGGGCTCGTCTCGATCGCCGCCATGACCCTCGCTGCCATGTGCTATGTGAGCGGTCATGCCAAGTTCAGCCAGTACCTCAACCTCAGCTACCTGCCTTACAGTGGTGAGCTCACGGTGTTCTGTGCCGCGGTGCTCGGCGCTTCGCTGGGGTTCCTCTGGTACAACTGCCATCCTGCCGACGTCTTCATGGGCGACACGGGCTCCCTCGCCCTTGGCGGTGCCCTGGGCGTCGTGGTGGTATTGATCAAGCGCGAGTTCTGGCTCGTGTTGGTGGGCGGAGTATTCGTCGCGGAAGCGCTGTCCGTGATCATGCAGGTCACATCGTTCAGGCTGACCGGCCGGCGGATCTTTCGAATGTCACCATTGCACCATCACTTCGAACTGATGGGTTGGGCAGAAGGCCGCGTGGTACTGCGGTTCTACATCGTCGGCGCCCTGCTCGCTCTGCTCACGCTCTCCACATTCAAACTGCAATGAGCTTCGACGCCCATCACCCGCTGCCCTGGCAGCATCCACTCGTGGCCGGTGCGGCCCGCAGCGGCCTTGCC
>JBDSKE010000211.1:0-13058 GCA_039917105.1 Candidatus Eiseniibacteriota bacterium
AGTCGTTGCTCCGGTCGCTTGGCGAGCGCTGCGCGCAGGACGCGCTCGAGCGGGGCGCGGAACCCGGACTCGACCTCGACCAGCGGACGCATGCGCGATGTCATCACCGCCACGAGCGCGCGATGCACCGATTCCTCGGGAACCTCGTAGGGCAGGCGCCCCTCGAGGAGTTCGCAGGCGACCACCCCCAGTGTGTAGACATCGGAGCGCGGCCCGATCGCCCCCAACTGCGCCTCGGCCTGCTCCGGGCTCATGTAGCGAATTGTACCCACGAGTACCCCGAGCGAGGTCATCACCGAAGTCGCGCGCAAGTCGCTGTCGGTCAGTCGCGCCACGCCGAAGTCCAGAATCACCGGCGTGCCATTGGGCCGGACGAGCATGTTCTCGGGCTTGAGGTCGCGATGGACCACGCCCTGCACGTGCGCGTGGTGCACCGCTTCGGCGATTCGGGCCAATAGTTCGAGCTTCTCGGCGAGCGGATGCTGGGCGCGCGCCCATTCCCGCAACGACACTCCCTCGATGTATTCCATCGCAAGCCATGGGCGTGCGCCCTGGGGCGTTGAGGCGACCCCGGTCTCGATGAGTCGCGCGATTCCGGGGTGATCGAGCCGTGCCAGCGCGGTGGCCTCACGTTGGAAGCGGGCGATCAGTTCAGGCGATATGAGATCGGGGCGTAGTAGTTTGAGTGCAACCGGGGCCGCCTCGCCCCGCTGCGCAAGTAGCACCACACCCATCCCGCCGTGGCCAAGTTCGCGCACGATCTGAAAATCGCCCACGAGCGTGGGGGGCGGGGGAGTCGCGCCCATGAGCGCGAACTCCTGGGTTTCGTCGTGAAAAGCGAGCAGCGACTCCACCTCGCGCTGCAGTTCGAGGTCTCCGCCGCTTTGGCTCGTGACGAAGCCGGCGCGCTGCTCGGGCGCGAGATCGAGGGCCGCCAGGAATATGGATTTGGCGAGATCGTAGTGGCGCAGGGTGCGGCTCCGGTCCAGTGGTGTGGGCATGCTGCCAAAGGAGCGGGGGGGCGCACCTCCATCCGGGGGCAAGGATAATCTATCATGGATGTCTCAATAGTTGAGTATCTGAACCTGAAATACCTTATACTGCCCACTGAAGTCCGCTCCGTCGGCTCCCCCCGAGGCCGTTCTGCCCGTACCCACAGCCTCATGGCCCGTGGAGGCCACCTCGGTGGATGAGAAGCCGCCGCTGGAGCCGGAAGCTCAGGATCCGGATCAGTTGATGTCCGCGGACGGTGCCGTGGCTGCACTCCCGGCGGAGACTCGCCAGCAGTTGCAGCAGCTCTACAAGGAGTTGCGCGCCTTGGCGGCCCACCACCTGCGCGGCGAGCGGCCCGATCACACGCTCCAGCCGACGGCATTATTGCACGAGGCATACCTGCGGCTCCACCATCGCTTCGCGTTCGGTCCGACGGATCGTGTGCACTTGATGGCATTGATCTCCCGCACCATGCGGCGTGTGCTTGTGGATCATGCCCGCCTCGATGGAGCGCAGAAGCGCCCCAGTCACCGACTGCGCGTGACCTTTCACGACGAACTCCGCATTACCGATCATGGCTTCGAGGACCTGCTCGATTTACATCTCGTGCTCGATCGCTATAAGCGGTTCGACCCCCGCGCCGCCAGGATCGCCGAGTGGCTGTTATTCGGCGGCTTCAGCCAAGCCGAGGTGGCCGAGCACCTCGGCCTCAGCGAGCGGACGGTGCGGAACGAATACGCGGTCGCCAAGGCGTGGCTGCGGCGTGAGTTGCATGGATGAATCCGCTTGCGCCTCGCTGATGGTTCGCATTCACGGCAGCTTTCGGCCCCAGAACTGATTGTGTTGCCGGTTCGAAGCCAGATTTGCGCTTCATGCTATGTGAGGATGGGGCTCGAGACCCGTGGCGCTGCCGCCGCGGGGCCTTCCTCACCAGAGACGAGTTCCGAGGGTAGTTTCATCGGGCCCTTGGCTTCGTCGGCGTGTGCCGCACGCGCCAGCCGTTGTCCGGGTCGCAGTCGTCTTCGGGGGAAGCGCTGCGACATTGGTACGGCGGCTGGTTCTTCTTTGCGTCCGCCTTGACGCGCTGGACGCGCAGGCAGCGCATGCGGGATGCTGGGGATGCGAACTCGCCGTCTCCTTCCAACCCAAAGGTCCTCCCCCCCATGACAGACGACCCAGGCTCCAGTTACGACGGCGTCGCCCGCGCTTATGCTGCGGGGGTCGATTCACAGCCGTGGAATGCGCATTACGAGCGCCCTGCCATGTTCCTGATGCTGCCGCCCCTGGCGGGGCGGAACGTTCTGGACGCGGGCTGTGGCTCGGGCTGGTACGCCGAAGAACTTCTGGCGCACGGCGCCCAGGTGACCTCGTTCGACCGCAACCCGGATTTCGTCGCCCTCACCCAAACGCGGGTGGGCGAGCGCGCTCGCGTGCTGCAGGCCGACCTCGCAGAACCTTTCACCTTTGCAGGCAGCGAAGAGTTCGATGTGGTGGTCTGTCCGCTGGCCCTGCACTACCTCTTGGATTGGCGTGGCGCGCTCGCCGAGTTCCACCGAGTTCTCAAGCCCGAGGGGGTGTTGGTGTTCTCGACGCACCATCCCACCATGGATTGGAAGCAGTTCGAACGCCTCGACTATTTCGCCACCGAACTACTCGAGGACGAATGGGAGTTGGGCACCATGCGCTTCTATCGTCGCCCCTTGACCGCCATGAGCGAGGTGCTCGAGGAAGCGGGATTCCTGATCGAACGCCTGCTCGAACCCCAGCCCACCGAGGCATTCCGCGAGGCGAATCCCAAGGGACACGAGCGACTCATGCGCGAGCCTTGGTTCCTTGTGGTGCGGGCCATCAAGCGCGCGGTGCCCATCCCGGCCTGAGCCGGAATCGCTGTTCCTCAAGACCACGGAGACTCCCATGTCGGAGAAGTTCCTCAATTACATTGGGGGCCAGTGGGTCCCGGCCCTATCCGGCAGAACGCGCGCGAACATCAACCCAGCTTCCGGCGAGCACTTGGGCGATTTCCCGGACTCGGCTGCCCAGGACGTGGCCGCAGCGGTCACGGCTGCGCGCGCGGCGTCCGAATCGTGGCGCCTGACGCCGGCGCCCAAACGCGGCGAGCTGCTCTACCGACTCGGCGCGTTGATCGCCTCGCAGAAAGAGGCACTGGCGCAGGATGCCACGCGTGAGATGGGTAAGATCCTCATCGAGACTCGCGGCGATGTGCAGGAAGGCGTCGACATGGCGTACCTGGCCGCCGGCGAGGGGCGCCGCATGTATGGCGTGACAACCCCGTCCGAGATGCCCAACAAGTGGGCGATGTCGGTGCGCGTTCCGGTGGGCGTGGTGGGCGTGATCACCGCGTGGAACTTCCCTTTCGCAGTGCCCACATGGAAGATCTTCCCCGCCCTGCTCGCGGGCAACACCGTGGTCTTCAAGCCGTCCGAAGAAACCCCGAAGATGGCCTGGCACCTTGCACGACTACTCGAGGAAGTGGGCCTGCCGCCTGGGGTGCTCAATGTGGTGCATGGCGACGGGCCCAACGTGGGCTGGCCGATCGTACAATCCCCAGGCATCGACGTGGTGAGTTTCACTGGCTCGAATGGCGTGGGTGCGAAGATCTACGAAGAGGGTGCGCGTCTGGGCAAGCGCGTTTCACTCGAGATGGGTGGCAAGAATGGTGTGATCGTGATGGACGATGCCGACCTTTCGCTGGCCGCCGATGCCGTGGCCTGGGGTGCGTTCGGCACAACCGGCCAGCGTTGCACCGCGACTTCGCGCGTCATCGTCCACGATCGCATCCACGACGCTTTGGTCGCAGCGGTCATCGAGCGCGCCAAGAAGGTCAAGGTCGGCGATGGACTCGATGAGTCGGTGAACATGGGCCCGGTCATCAACCCGCGCCAGTTGGAGAAGATCGCGGGGTACATGGACGTGGCGACCGGCGAGGGTGCCACCATCGCCCAAGGTGGCACGGCGCTGGTCAGCGGTGAGCATGCCAAGGGCAACTACTTCGAGCCCACCGTGTTCACCGGTGTCACGCCGAGGATGCGCGTGGCGCAGGAGGAGATCTTCGGGCCAGTCGTGAGCTTCATCCGGGTGAAGTCGCTCGCCGAGGCCATCGCGGTCAATAACGACATACCATTCGGGCTATCGAGCAGCATTTTCACGCGCGATGTGAACAAGGCGTTCGTGGCGATGCGCGATCTCTCCAGCGGAATCGTATATGTCAATCACGGCACGACGGGTGCCGAAACGCATCTACCATTCGGCGGAGTGCGCGGCACAGGAAACGGCCACCGTGAGGCTGGGCACACCATGTTGGACGCCTTCACCGAGTGGAAGAGTATCTATGTCGACTTCAGTGGCACGCTTCAGCGCGCGCAGATCGATAATAGTTAGCCCCACCGAGGGCTCGGGGAGCGGCCTTTCCGCCCATGGAAGAGGCCGCTTCGGCCTGCTTGCCTCGCCGCGAGGGCTTCGGTAGCTTCCCGCCCACTCTATCGATCCCCCTGTCCATCCCTACGAGCCCCGCCCGAGGTCGTTCTGACCGCCGGGTGCGCGGGAGATTCCATGAATCTGCACGAATATCAGGGCAAGGAACTCTTCGCCCGTTACGGTCTGCCGGTCCTGCCGGGCCAGGTTGCGGGCACCCCAGAGGAAGCGCGTGAGATCGCGGCCTCCATCGGCGGCTCGGTCGTGATCAAGGCACAGGTCCAAGTGGGCGGGCGTGGCAAGGCGGGCGGGGTGAAGCTGGCGAATACACCGGAGGAAGCCTACGAAAAGGCCCGCGACATCCTCGCACTGACGATCAAGGGCCATGCCGTGCGAAAGGTGCTGGTGGCGCAGGCGGCCGATATCGCCAAGGAGTACTACCTCTCGATCGTGATGGATCGCGAGAAGAAGGCACCGCTCATCATGCTGTCCTCGGAAGGCGGCGTCGAGATCGAAGAGGTGGCGAAAGTCGCGCCCGAGAAGATCATCAGGTACCACATCCCGCTGACTGGGCTTCGCCCCTATGAGGCGCGGAACCTCATGTTGCGTGTATTCAGCGACTTCTCGCAGGCTCAGCAAGCTGCCAGCATCCTGATCAAACTCTACCAAGTCTACCTGGATGGCGATTGTTCGCTGGCCGAGATCAATCCGCTCGCGGTGACGCCCGAGGGCAAGGTCATCGCCCTCGATGCAAAGGTCGTGCTCGACGACAACGCCGAGTTTCGGCACAAGGATTGGGCGAACTGGCGGGACCCCGAGGAAGAGACTCCAGGGCAGCGGTTGGCGCGCGAGAAGGGCCTGTCCTACGTGAAGCTCGAGGGCGATATCGGCTGCATCGTCAATGGCGCTGGACTCGCAATGGCGACGATGGACCTGATCAAGCATTACGGCGGCGAGCCGGCCAACTTCCTCGACATCGGTGGTTCCTCGAACCCCGAGAAGGTCACCGCCGCGCTCAAGATCATCACGACGGATAGCCAGTGCCGCGCCATCCTGTTCAACATCTTCGGCGGTATCACCCGTTGCGACGACGTTGCGAACGGCATCGTCACCTCGCTCAAGGCAGCGCCGCTCGGGGTGCCACTCGTGATCCGGCTGACCGGAACCAACGAGGATAAGGCCCGCCGCATCCTGTCGGACTTCGGCCTGGGCGCTACGACCAGCATGGATGAAGCCGTCCAGATGGTGATCGCCAAGGCGCAGGAGGAGGCCTCGTGAGCATCCTCATCGACAAGCACACGCGGCTGATCGTGCAAGGCATCACCGGTCGCGATGGGGCGTTCCACACGCAGCAGATGATCGCCTATGGCACCAAGGTCGTGGGCGGAGTGACGCCCGGTAAGGGTGGCGAGACCATCCATGGCGTTCCGGTGTTCAACTCGGTAGCGGAGGCCGTGGCAGCGACCCGGGCGAACACTTCGGTGATCTATGTGCCAGCCCCATTCGCAGCCGATGCCATCCACGAGGCGGCCGATGCGGGCATCTCGCTTATCGTGTGCATCAGCGAGGGCGTGCCGGTCAACGACACGCTGGCCGCGTACCATAAGGTGCTTGGCAAACGAGGAGTCGACAACCCGTTGGGCAGCCCTCGCCTCATCGGTCCGAACTGCCCGG
The DNA here is from genome assembly GCA_039917105.1 of Candidatus Eiseniibacteriota bacterium. Classification (GTDB taxonomy): domain Bacteria; phylum Eisenbacteria; class RBG-16-71-46; order RBG-16-71-46; family RBG-16-71-46; genus CAIXRL01. The sequence goes on from JBDSKE010000211.1 coordinate 6,100, forward strand.
GGCTGATCACCCCGGGGCATTCCAAGGTGGGCATCCTGCCCGGCCACATCGTCACCCCTGGCCCAATCGGCGTGGTCTCCAAGAGCGGCACGCTCACCTACGAGGTGGTCAAGCAGCTCACCGATCGGGGCCTGGGGCAGACCACGTGCATCGGAATCGGGGGCGACCCGGTGATCGGCACGGATTTCATCGATGCGCTGACGCTGTTCGAGGCAGATCCCAAGACCGAGGCAATCGTCCTCATGGGCGAGATCGGCGGCAATGCCGAGGAGCAGGCAGCGCTTTACATCAAGCGCCATGTGACCAAGCCGGTCGTGGCGTTCGTCGCGGGCCAGACCGCGCCCCCGGGTAAGCGCATGGGACACGCAGGGGCGATCATCTCGGGTGGGACCGGGACAGCAGCGGAGAAAATGGCGGCCTTCGAGGCGGCGGGTGTGCCGGTGGCACGCATCCCGTCCGAGATCCCCGACCTTATCGCCGAGTTACTGCAACGCCGCCGGGCACGAAAGAAGGTGCCAGGCAAGGTGGCGGCATCGAAGAAAGCTCCCAAAAGGTCCGCAAGGTCGGCCTCCGAGCCAGCCCGCAAGCCGGTTTCCAAGAAATCCCCGGCCGTCAGGCCCACGAAGAAGGCGGCCCGCAAGAAGTAGCCCCGCGGCCGCAATGGGATATCATGCAACCTCATCGCGCGAGCGAGGGCCCATGCCTGGGTCCCGAACGCGACACACGCATCGTGCCGGCGCATTGCGTCCGGCATCAAGGAGAACACCGTGGCGCTGGAACGCACCCTGTTCATCATCAAACCTGACGCGACCGCGCGAAATCTCGCGGGTAAGATCCTCGCGCATGTCGAGGAGAAGGGTTTCCGTCTCGTGGAGGCTCGTTATACCCGTCTGACCCGCGAGCAGTGTCAGGAGTTCTATGCCGAGCACAATGGCAAGGGCTTCTTCAACGAACTCGTCGACTTCATGACTTCTGCGCCAGTCATGCTGTGCTGCCTGGAGCGGGAGAACGCGGTCGCGATGCTCCGAGAGACGATCGGCGCGACGGATCCTGCGGCGGCGGCCGAGGGCACCATTCGCAAGCTGTTCGCCGAGTCCAAGGGCCGCAATTCGGTCCACGCCTCGGACAGCCCGGCCTCGGCCGAGCGCGAGGTGAAGCTATTCTTCGGCGTTGCAGCGCTCACCCACTGAGCCGCCGGGACCGGGGGGCCAATCTGGACTCAACACCCGGCCCTGTGCTAGCTTGCGCGCGTTTGGGGGGCTGGCCTCGGGTCGGCTTCTGACTCTATGAATACATTCATCATCGATTTTGCCACCATCCGACCTTCCGAGGAGCGGGTGGAGGCTGAAGAACCGGCGCGTGAAGTCGGGCTCGAAGATCCGCAATGGCGCGGCAATGTCCGCGGCTCGTTCCGGGTCGAGCGCTCCGGCGAGAGCGCGACGGTGCGCGGCACGGTATCCTGCCTGGTCCATGTCGAGTGCGCGCGATGCCTGCGTGAGTTCGACCAGATGCTGGTGGCGCCGATCACCGTGCTGGCGGAACGTTCCGGAACCTCGTCCAAGCAAGAGCAACGAGAGCTCGAGCGCGGCGATCACATGTTGTTCCACGACGGGCGGCGGCTCGACCTGCGCGATTCAGCGCGGGAGGCGCTGCTGCTCGAGTTGCCCATCTCTCCCTATTGTCGGGAGGATTGCCCGGGACTCTGCCCGAGATGTGGCGCCGATCTGAATGACGGCCCCTGCGCATGCGCAGGCCGTGAGTGAACGGCGTCTCAGGCTGAGTCAACGGTAGGAGGTCAGCACCATGGCAGTTCCCAAGCGGCGGCACTCATCGACGCGCGGCAAGAAGCGTCGCACCCACTGGAAGCTCCGCAAGCCGGGCACGAACCTGTGCAGCCATTGCGGGGCACCGCGTCAGCCGCACCGGATTTGTCCGGCCTGCGGCTTCTACCATGGCGAGGAGATCGTCGCGCCGCGCGAGGAGTAGCGGCCCGATCCCCACGCCATCATGGCTCCCATCCCGCGCATCGGCATCGATGCCATGGGAGGCGACTTCGGCCCTCTACCGGTGGCCGAAGGCGCGGCGCTCGCCCTGCGCGAGTGGCCCGGACGCTTCCAGCTGACGCTCGTCGGTGACGAGGGCCAGATCCGCTCCGAACTCGACCGCGCCCATATCCCCCGTGGCGCGGTCGAGGTCGTGCATGCCGCCGAGACCGTCGACATGGCCGCCAAGGCCGTGGTCTCGGCTCGTCGCACGAACACTTCGCTCGGCGTGCTCACCCAGCTCCACAAGGAGCGCAAAGTCGACGCCATTTTCAGCGCCGGCAATACCGGCGCGGTGATGACCACGGCGCTCTTGGGGCTGGGGCGGATGAAGGGTGTCTCCCGGCCGGCGCTGGCCGCGGTGTTCCCCAGTGTCGGTGGTCACACCGTAGTGCTCGATGTAGGCGCCAACGCCGAGGTGAAGGCAAGTTATCTGGTGCAGTTCGCGCACATGGGCGCGGTGTACGCACGCTATCTGCTCGGAGTGCAGAACCCCCGCGTCGGGCTGTTGTCGATCGGCGAGGAGGAGAGCAAAGGCAACGCCTTGGTCCTTGAGGCGTACCCCTTGCTCAAGCAGGCGCAGCACCTCGGCTTCATTGGCAATGTCGAGGGCCGGGACATCTTCAAGGATACGGTCGATGTCGTGGTCACCGATGGCTTTACGGGCAACGTCGTGCTCAAGACTGCCGAGAGCGCCGAGCGTTTCATGCGGGAGTCCCTCAAGGCACAGATCAAGGGCGACCCGCTGGCATTGGTCGGGGCGTTCCTCATGCGACCGGCGCTGCAACGCCTCAAGGCCCAACTCGATTGGGAGGAACAAGGCGCCGTCCCGCTGCTCGGGGTCAATGGTGTCTGCTTCATCGGGCATGGATCCAGCGGGCCGCGCGCGTTCCGCAGCGCGATCGGCACGCTCGCGACTTTCGTGGAGCAGAACGTCAATGAACACATCCTCGAGGAGCTCTCGGCAGCCCATGTCACAGCAGCCTAGCGCCATCCGGGGCGCCACGATCACTGGAACGGGCATGTACGTGCCCGAGCGGGTGATGACGAACCTCGACTTGGCCAAACTCGTCGACACCAACGACGCGTGGGTGGTCGAGCGCACCGGCATTCGCGAACGCCGCATCGCGGCGCCGGAGCAGGCCTCGTCCGACCTGGCGTTGATTGCTTGCCAACGCGCGCTCGCGATGGCCAAGGTCGATCCGAAGGACGTGGACCAGATCATCCTCGCCACGACCACGCCCGATCGCATCCTGCCCTCCTGTGGCTGCACCCTGCAGCATAAGCTCGGCGCGACCCGCGCCGCGGCCTACGACGTGTTCGCAGCCTGCACGGGCTTTGTCTACGGCTTGGGACTGGCGCGCGGACTGATCGGTGCGGGTGTGGCGGACACGGTCTTGGTCGTGGGCGTCGAAACGCTGTCGCGCATCGTCGATTACACCGACCGCAATACCTGTGTCCTGTTTGGCGATGGGGCTGGCGCCGCCGTGCTGCAGGCCTGCGCATCCGGGGTGGGCATCCACGCGATCGACATGCACAGCGATGGTGAGTTGGGCGAGGTGCTCGAGGTGCCCGCCGGGATCTCGCGCAATCCGGCCAACGCCGGAACGATCGCTGCGCGCGAGCATTTCATCCGCATGCAGGGCAAAAAGCTGTTCCCCTTCGCGGTGCGCAGCATGGAGGACAGCGTGCGCAAGTGCTGCGAGACGGCGGGATGGTCGCCGGGGGATCTGGACCTGGTCATCCCGCATCAGGCCAACCTGCGCATCATCGAGGCGATCCGCGAGCGGCTCGCATTGGCGGTGGACAAGGTCTACGTGAACATCGATCGCTTCGGCAACACGTCCTCGGCGTCCATCCCGATCGCGCTTGACGAGTGTGTGCGCTCGGGCCGTCTAAAGCAGGGCGACAAGTTGGGGTTCGCCGCGTTCGGAGGGGGCGCCACCTGGGGCGGAAGTGTCATGACCTGGTCGCTGCCGGTATATGTCGCGCCAGAGTTCGGCATCCTGGCAGCCAAGGGAGCCAGCGCGTGAGACTCGCGTTCGTGTTCCCCGGTCAGGGTGCCCAAGCGATTGGCATGGGACGCGCACTGGCTGACGCCGAGCCGCTCGCGCGCGAGGCTTTCGCGACCGCCGACCGGGTGCTGGGCTATTCCCTCTCCGACATCTGTTGGTGCGGAACTCCCGAGGATCTCAAGAAGAGTGTCCATACCCAGCCGGCCCTGCTCACGCACAGTGTGGCGGCGTTCCGCTTGGTGGAGGCCGCGGGCCTGGCGCCGGAGTCCGTGGCCGGTCACAGCCTGGGTGAGTATTCCGCGTGCGTGGCAGCGGGCGCGGTTTCGTTCGAGGACGCGCTGCGTCTGACCCACCGACGCGGGGAGCTCATGTATCAGGCTGGACTCGAGCGCCCCGGAGCGATGGCTGCCGTGCTGGGGCTTTCGCGCGAGGATGTCGAGGGCGCTTGCGCCGAGGCTTCCCGGGCCGGCATCGTGCGTGCGGCGAACCTGAATGCGCCCGGCCAAGTGGTGATCAGCGGCGAGCCCGGTGCCGTCGATCTGGCGTGCGAGCTGGCCAAGGCAAGAGGTGCCAGGCGAGCGATCCGGCTCGAGGTGAGCGGTGCGTTCCATTCGCCGCTCATGGGGGCTGCCGCTGCGGGATTGCGCGAGGCGCTCGCCGGTGTGACGCTGCGCGATGCGCGCTGTCCCATCATCTCGAACGCTTCGGCGCGGGCCGTTCAGAAGGCCGATGACATCCGGGGCGCCCTCGGCGAGCAGTTGCTCGCACCGGTTCGGTGGGAGGACTCCATGCGTCTCCTGCTCGACTCGGGCATCGAAGGGTTCGTGGAACTGGGTACGGGCAAGGTGTTGCGCGGACTACTGCGCACCATTCACAAGGAAGCGTCGAGCTGGAATGTCGAGGACCCGGACAGTCTGCAAGCCACGCTCGCAGCGCTCGCCCCGGCAGGGAGGGATGCTTGAACGCGCCCACATCCGAGAACCCGACCGGCGCGATGGGCAAGGACCTCGCGGGTCAGGTGGCGTTTGTCACGGGCGGCGCCACGGGCATCGGTCTGGCCGTCTCGCGCCTGCTCGCGGCGCGCGGCGCTTCGGTTGCGATCTTCAATCGCAACCATGAGCGCGCCCAAGCGGCAATCGCCTCGATCCGCGCGGCCGGCGATGTCGCGGAGGCATTCGAGGCGGATATCGCCGACACCTCCTCTGTGGATGGCGCCTTCGCGTTGGCGCTCGAGCGACTGCAGCGTGTGGACGTGTTGGTGAACAACGCCGGCCTCACCCGGGACGGGCTGTTCATGCGCATGAGCGATGAGCAGTGGAGTCAGGTGATCGACACCAACTTAGGCGGTGCGTTCCGTTGTTGCCGCGCGGTCGCTCGCAGCATGATGAAGGCCCGGTATGGGCGCATCGTTAATATTTCTTCGGTCGTGGGACTGATGGGCAACGCGGGGCAGGTGAACTACTCGGCCAGCAAGGCGGGCCTGCTGGGTATGACCAAGTCGCTCGCCCGCGAGTTGGCTTCGCGCGGCATCACGGCCAACGCGGTGTGTCCGGGATTCATCGCGACCGAGATGACCGCAGCATTGCCAGAGGCCGCGCGCACGGAGTTGTCGTCGAGGATACCGCTGGGCCGTCTGGGCTCACCCGAGGATGTTGCCGAAGTCGTGGCGTTCCTCGCGTCGCCCCGCGCCGGTTACGTGACCGGGCAGACATGGACGGTGGACGGCGGCATGGTGATGGAGTGAAATGAGGATCGTCCCCGGGGTGATGCCCCAGTACCGCACAGGAGGTGAGAAGCATGGCAGCTTTCAATGAGGATCGCGTCAAGGAGATCATTGCCAAGGAACTCGAGGTCGATGGGAAGCAGTTGGCGCCCGAGGCCAAGTTCATCGAGGACCTGGGTGCCGACTCGCTGGATATCGTCGAGTTGGTGATGGCGCTGGAAGAGGAGTTCGGGCTCGACATCCCGGATGAGGACGCCGACAAGCTGAAGACGGTTGGCGACGCGATGAAGTACCTGCAGGAGCACGCGAGCGCGTAGCGCCACGCGAACCGATCCGGTACGTGGCTCGGGCCCGCGCCGTCACGCCTCATTGGACGCGGCGGCGCGGGTGGACGAGTGGACCGGAAGTCCCAAAGGAGACGGGTGAACAAGATGAGCAAGAATGGGCCCCGGGTGTTCGTCACGGGTGGCGGGATGTTGTCGCCAGTGGGAAACAATCTCGAGGACAGCTGGCAGGGACTCATCGCAGGGCGGTCGGGCGCTGGCCCCATCACGCGTTTCGACGCGTCGGGCTATGACGTGCGTTTCGCCTGCGAGGTGAAGGACTTCAGCACCGAAGGCGTGATCGACCGCAAGGACGCGAAGCGCATGGATCGCTTCGTCCAGTTCGCGGTCATGGCCAGCCATGAGGCGCTGAAGCATTCCGGACTCGACTTGGAGACGGCTGATCGAGAGCGCATCGGCGTGATCATCGGCTCCGGGATCGGCGGAATGGAGACCTTCGAGGCCCAGCATCGCAACCTGGTCGAGAAAGGACCCGGTCGCGTCAGCCCCTTCTTCATCCCCATGATGATCTCGGACATGGCCGCGGGCCAGGTATCGATCCAGTTCGGCTTGAAAGGCCCGAACTTCGGTACGGTGTCCGCCTGTGCATCTGGAGCGCACGCGATCGGCGAAGCGCTTCGGTTGATTCGCGCAGGTGACGCTGACGCAATCGTCTGTGGTGGTGCCGAAGCGACGATCTCGCCCATGGCGGTCGCCGGCTTCAGCAACATGAAAGCCCTCTCTACACGAAACGATGATCCCCAACGGGCCAGCCGTCCGTTCGATGCGAGCCGAAATGGCTTCGTCATCGGTGAAGGCGCCGGCATCCTCGTCCTCGAGACCGAGGAGCATGCGC
>JBDSKE010000212.1:0-5268 GCA_039917105.1 Candidatus Eiseniibacteriota bacterium
GGTCGCGATAGAGTCGGGAGGTTCACGTTCCGATCGCTCCGTCCTCCCGAACCACCGGACCCGACGCCATGGACGCACTCACGCAGTACCTCGAGCAGAATCAGGACCGCTTCCTCGAGAACCTCAAGGTCGCGCTGCGGATTCCCAGCATCAGTGCGCAGCCCGAGTACAAGGCCGAAGTGCGGCGTTGCGCCGAACTCCTGGCCGCGCATTGCAAGACGATCGGCATGACACGCGCGGAGGTGGTGAACACCGCCGGGCATCCGGTGGTGTACGCCGAGTGGCTCGGCGCACCCGGCGCGCCCACGGCGCTCATCTACGGCCACTACGATGTGCAGCCACCCGAACCGCTCGAGCTGTGGAACACGCCGCCGTTCGAACCCACACTGCGCGACGGCAAGCTGTATGCGCGCGGCGCCGTGGACGACAAGGGGCAGGTCTACATGCACCTGTCCGCGCTCGAAGCCCATCTTGCTGTGAATGGCAAGTTGCCGATCAACATCAAGCTGGTGATCGAGGGCGAGGAGGAGGCGGGCAGCGAGAGCTTGGAAGCATTCCTGCGCGAGCACCGCGCCATGCTCGATGCCAATGTCATCGTGGTGAGCGACACCGCCATGCTGTCAGCCGACCAGCCAGCACTCACCTACGCGCTGCGCGGCATCCTGTACACGCAGATCGAAGTGGTGGGCCCAGCGCGCGATCTGCATTCGGGATCGTTTGGTGGGGCCGTGATGAATCCTGCGAATGCGCTGTGTGGGATCATCGCCGCGCTCAAGGATGGCGACGGTCGCATCACCGTGCCGGGTTTCTACGATGGCGTGCGCAAGCTGACGGACACCGAGAAGCAGGCCATGGCCGAACTGCCATTCGATGAGGCCGGCTTCATCCGCGAGAGCGGCGCGCCCATGGCATTCGGCGAGAAGGGTTTCAGCACCTATGAGCGCATCACCTGTCGTCCCACGCTGGATGTGAACGGGATGTGGAGTGGTTACATCGGCGAGGGCAGCAAGACCGTGCTCCCCAGCTTCGCTGCCGCCAAGGTCAGCATGCGCCTCGTGCCCGACCAGGACGCCGACGCGCTGTTCGAATCGTTCTCGGCATTCGTGCGCAAGTTGGCACCGCCCTCGGTCAAGCTCACGATCAAGAACCTGCACGGCGGCCGTCCCTTCATCACGGACCCCGATGAGCCGGCGCTCCAGGCGGCGGTGCGGGCTCTGGCGCGCTCATGGGCCAAGAAGCCGGTGCTGATCCGCGAAGGGGGCTCGATCCCGGTGATGGCGACTTTCCAGCAGACGCACGGCCTGCCGTGCATCCTCATGGGATTCGGGCTGCATGACGATCAGGTGCATGCGCCCAACGAGAAGTTCTCGCTCACCTCGTTCCACGGCGGGACCAAGAGCTGCGCGTACCTTTACGAGGAGCTCGCGCGCTGAAGTTGCGTGATGGCCGTCCGGGCCGTCGTCACCGCAAGCCGACGGCGGCCCGGAGATACGCTATAGTCATTCATCGCATGCGCATTCTCGCGATATTGGTGCTCGCCCTGTGTTCGATAGGTGGATTCTGGCCCAGCCAGGTGTTCGCCCAAGGGGCGGTGGCGCGGACACTTGTCCTCAGGGGTGAGGTCACCAAGCCCGACGGCACTCCAATCCCCGGGGCACGTATCCAGGTGAGGGGAAGCGCGACGATGTCGGCCCTCTCTGGGCCCAACGGTCGCTACGCGATCGATGTGGTCATGGGCACCGGTGCTGGACTGGCGCGTGGTCCGTTCCGCGTCGAGGTGCGCGCCGATTTCGGTGGCAAGCGACTCGGACTGGTGGGCGGGGGATCCGCGCTCGTGGCCGAGGTGGTGTTGTTGCCCGGCAATCCCGCTCAGGCCGAGGTGCGTTCCAATTCCGAGCTTGCGGTGGCAGCGATCGCCACGGCGTTCGCGCAGGAGTCCATCACGCACGCATGGGTGCAGACGGACTTCGGCGCCGGGGCCAATGCGGGCGGCTCGCTCGAACTGCGCTATCGAGACCGGGTGGCGTTGCCCAACGTGACGCCGCTGCGTGGCGTGACCCCGCCATTGGGCGGCAAGTCATCCCACCCAGCGCCCATCGCCGCGCCCGTCACGCGTGCACGCGACAGCATCAAGGCAGCGGATTCGCACGCGCGCGCGAGCATCGCGGCTGCGAGCAAGGCGCGGCGCGGCGAACAACGGGCCACTCGGCGCCTGGCCGAGCGGATGCGCCTCGATAGCATCGCTTCGGTGCGCGCCTCGCAACGCCACGCGGATAGCCTTGCATGGGCCGCGCGTCGTTCACAGCCCAGCCCCAAGTCCAAAGTGAAGCCCCCGCCCAAGCCGCGCGTGCGGCGTGAACCAGCGGCGAAGGTCGTGGTCAGCCCAGCCGAGCCGGTACGCGCCGCCCCATCGCCGCCATTGGTGGCAAGTGGCGATCCGCCCGCCCGGGTCCGGCGCGTCGAGCCGTTCGACGGAACTCCCACTATCACCGCTCCTGCCGACACTTGCGCATGTCGCTTGCGCGGCACCGTCGAAGTGGCGTGGCCCCGGCCGCTCGAGGAGGGCCTGCCGATCGAACTCGCGCTGGAAGGCCCCGCGATGCAACGGACCGAGGTAACGCTCGACATGGGTTCGCCACGGGAGTTCCGACTCGGGCCGCTGCCCTGCGGCGAGTACCGCCTGCGCGTGCGCCCCAAGGGGCGCCTGCACTACGCGCTGCAACGAGGGGGCGACAGCGTCATTGTGACCTGCGAGGGGCAAACGCAGGTTCGCGTCGTGCTCATTCCGGCCCGGAAGTGACCGCGCGCGGTTTGTAGATGTCCGGTGCCCAGCGCTCCATCCAACGGTCGGGCGAGCGCAGTGGCGAGAATCCGAAGCGCGCATACAACTCGTGGGCGTCGCGCGTCAGCAGGAACCAACGGCGCAGGCCCTGCAACTCGGAGTGCGAGGTGATGCATTCCATGAGCCACTTGGACAGGCCACGCCCGCGCCATGGTTCCAGGATGAACACATCGCCAACGTAGGCCACCGTCGCGCGATCCGTGACCACACGCGCGAAGCCAATCAGGACCTGCTCCTCGTAAACCCCGAAAGGCATGGCGTTACGGATCGAGCGTGCGCAGACATCACGCGGGATATCCTTGGCCCAGTAGCACTCGCGCAGGAACCCATGGATCGCGTCCAGGTCCAATCGCGCGGGATCCGTGCTCACCGTGAAACCGTCCCGATGCCACTGCTCCACCATTGCGCCTCCGTCGTGCAGGATGTGAGATTGTCTCCGTGTAAACTTTATACCTGCGGGCGCGTTGGCGCGCGAACGTCAGCTGGGCGAGAGGTCCGAGCGTATTTCCCTTTCAGGAGTAAGCATGCCACCACTGGCCACCGGACCATTCGAGGTCCAGATGCAATCGCTCGAGCAGACACCGTCCGCAACGGGAGGTGGGTTGGGACGCATGTCGCTCGACAAGCAGTTCCAAGGTGACCTCGAGGGCGTGGGCAAGGGTCAGATGCTCACCGCGATGAGTGAGGTGAAGGGCTCCGCCGGCTATGTGGCCATCGAACACGTGACTGGCACGCTGCACGGCCGATCGGGCTCGTTCGTGTTACAGCACTCCGGCCTCATGGACCGCGGCGCGCAACAGTTGGCCATCACGATCGTGCCCGACTCGGGCACGGGTGAGCTTGCGGGGATCACGGGAACGCTGCGAATCCGTATCGAGGAACGCAAGCACTTCTACGACCTGGAATACGGATTCCGCGAGCCGGCTTGATTCCGGCAACCCCCAGCCGAAATGCCTTTGATGATTCAGTCTGTGCCGGGCGTGCTGGTCATGGGTGTTGCTCTCCGGAAACGCTCCCGCGAAAGCCCGGATATCGCGAACCGCACCCGGTCCTCGAGTGATGCGTCGGGCATGCCATCGCACATCGCCGCGCCCCGCTTGGCTTCGTCCACGCGGAATCCCAATTTGCGCAGGTAAGGAATCACTTCGTCGCGGCGCTCGCGCTGGTCGACATGCCCCGGGGCAGGTTCGATTCGCGTTGCGGCGCTCACCGCAGCCCCGACCCCAGCCGCAGCGCTTTCCTCCCGCGCCGTCCGGCTGCGCGCCGTCTTCTCCCGCGACTCCTGGCGCTTGCTCGCCATGAAGCCCGCGCCGAACGCGCGCTCTGCCGTGTACTGGTTGTGCGCGCGGCAACGGAGCCGCAGGTTCTCGGTGGTCGTCTCGCCGCCGCGGGCCATGGGCTGCACGTGGTCGAACTCGAGCCGCGTGCACGCGGGGCAGCGCTGGCCGGTACCGCTCTCGTATGTGCACCGGCCACCGTCGCGTCGCCACACCGTGCGCCGGGCCTCTGCCGGAACATGCCGCCCCGTTGCGGCGCCGTGGTGTGACTGCGCTCGCGGCCGCGCGCTGGCGGCGAAGACGCGGCATTCGAGCTTTTCCACGAGTGTCTCCAGCCCGCGCTTGACCACCTCCGCGATGTCCCCGGAAGGCACCGCGTGCCCGAGCAGTGACTGCGCGTAGCGCAGCAGGTCGTGCGTGGCCTGATCCAGCGTGAGCCGCACATCGAACCGTCCGGGCGAGAGAGGAGCAACGGTCGGGCGCGGCGCCGATCGAACATGCCCCGGGGCATGTTGGGTGGCGAAGGCGTCGACGGATTGCGGTGCTGGTGGGTTCGCGGTAGCCACGTCGCGCACGCTCGTCGGCACATCCGGACGCGGGTAGCGTTCCGCGAGCAGCAACGCGATCTCGGCCTTGGTCTTGTGCGCGGCAGCCGCGAGCAGCCCCTCGGCGGTGCCGGCGGTGTCGGCGCTCAAGCGCGGCGCCAACAGCACCACCGCGCTCAGGTGCAGCCGCCCCTCCGCCACCGCGTCGAATATGCCAGGAAACCTCCGCGCTGCACGCGCCGCTTGGATGCGCTTGAGCGCCGAGTCCTCGGACATGTGCAGCTCACCCACGCAATACAGGTACATCGAGGGGTACGCGGCCGGCAGGTACAGCCGTCGCTCGTCGACCTCGGCGATATGCGCCAGCATGTCCGCAGTGGTGGCGTTCGCCCTTGCGACGATCGCCTTCAGGTCATGCAACAGCACATGGTCCGCGAGGTGGAACAACGAGTAGGTCTTCATGGCAGGCATCCGCGGGGGCGGGTCGCGGGGGCCGGGGCGCATATGCTTTGTATCACGCCCTTCCGCGACGCTCGTACAGCCCTGTCCAGCGACAAAAGCGAGTCAGCGCGAGAACTTTCGCGATGCGACACTCGCCAGGCCA
>JBDSKE010000213.1:0-5816 GCA_039917105.1 Candidatus Eiseniibacteriota bacterium
GTCGCCAACAATGCGCCCTGCAGCGCGCCCCCGAAGTTGGAGGCTCGATACTCGACCAGCCCATTGGTCGAGGCGTTCCACTGCGCCAGCGAGCCATCCGTACCGGGAACCCGGTATTCGCATTCCACCGGGTTTCCGAACGGAACCGGCGACTGCGGGTTGGAGGCGTTGAATGTGTTCGACACGTTTGCGCGCGTCGGGTTGGGATGGCCTGCGTAGAATCCAGCTGCCGGGATCATGTGGAGGTTGTCGGCGAGGCTCTGGCTGTCGTTGTCGTTGTCCGCGTTCGTGCAGTTCCCGCCCGGGCCTGCTCCCACCGGTGGGCCACCCCAGCCGGCATTGGGACCGTTGTCGATCGTGTACAGGTGGCCATTGGTGTGGATCAGGACGTCGTAGGGATTGCGATAGCCCGGCGAATACACCTGCACCGGCCCACCCGGCACGATGATCGCCTGGTTCTTGCCATCATTGCCGCCGAACGGATCGTTCGCATCGACCACGCCCGGGCGATCCTCATCATCGAGCGTCGGCAGGTCGTAAGTGGTGTTCCCGATCGCGTCGAGGTCCACCGACAAGATCGCAGCCGTCAGTGCGTATTCGGGCAGGAACGAGAAGTTGAGCGACGGGGCGCCCATGTTGGCGTTCCCCGGCTGCCCCACGTACAGCGTGTTCGTGAGCGTGTCCAGTGCCATGCCGTTCGGACAGTGGTCATTCTCGGACCTCGGCAGCCCGCGCACCAAGTCCGTGCGGCTCCAGACACTCCCGACCCGGTCGAGGCGCGACAGGATGCCCGAGTTGGTATCCAGGTTGATGTCACCCGCCACATTCATGCGCGGGTCCGACGACGTCACATAAATCACCGGCGCCGCGGGCGGGCCGGTCACCAGCAGTCCGGTGACCAATCGCTCGGTGATCGCGAGGTTGAGCGAGCCATCGTCATTACGATTCGGCAGTGCACGGATGACGTTGATCACTTCGGTCTGGGTCACGGCGTAGTTGTTCGCGCCATTGCGCTGCACGGTCAGCGCGTAGAGCGTCCCATCCTTCTGGGCGACATAGAGCCGTCCATCCGAACCGAACTGCAGTGAGGTTGGATTCGTACGCTGACCCAGTTGCAGCGAACTCTTGCCGAATGCCACCGGGAAGCTCCCCACCGCCTCGCCCGATAACGGCACACTGAGCGTGCCGGCGCCGCCATTGTAGGAAATCGTCAGGTTCGCATTGACCGTGCCGAGCGCATTGGGAGCGAACCGCACTTGGAAAGTCCGCGATTCGCCCGGGGCAAGCGTCTGGGGCGAGAGGTTCGAAAGATAGCCGGCGGGCACCGTGATCGTGCCGATCGCAAGCGAGGAATCACCCGGGCTGCCCAGGTTCGTGATGGTCACGTTCTGCGGTGGCGACACCGTGTTCACCAGGCGCGGCCCAAAGGCCACGCCCGAGGGTGCGGCGCCCATCGCGCCTGCCGAACTGACCGAGATGATCTCGATGCCGCGGATCGCGGGGTCGTCGGCGATGTGATGCAGCACGAGCGACAAACTGCCGTCGCCCACCACGGTGAGGAAGGTCTCCATGGCCGGCGTATAGCCGCCGTACAACGCGAAGATGTCGTAGTTGGACAGGCGAGTCGCGCCTTCACAGGTCACATTGATCCGGCGTGCGCCCACGAACTGCGTACCCGAGTATCCCTCCATCATCATGAGGTTCACGCGATACGTGCCGTTGGTGACTGGGAACTCCCACTGCATCTCCGGCGACGTCCCCGGATCCCAGCGCTCATCGGCGAAGATCGAACTCGGCACATACGCCGGTACGGAGGTATGTGGCGATCCTGGTGCCGCGCTCGACCCGAAGATCTGATCGGTTGTCGCCGCCGCATTCACGTACGGCGAAGCGTTCGCACCAATCAGGTCCCGGCTCCACGCCGGGCCCGCGTCGAGCGACGCCACCGATGGGCCACCCGCGTTCACCCGATACATCACCGTGTCGGCGTGCAGGATGCACGGAGCCGAAAGCTCAAGGCATGCGAACGACAACGCAATGAGGCCCAACAAGTGGGCCGGAATACGCATAGAAAGATGCCAGGCAAGCGTGGGGCGCATGCGAAGGGAGGGCCTTTCGAGATGTCATGAATTGCAGAGGGAGTTTACCTGTTCTCCTTGCCGCAAGACCAATGCCGCGATTCCCTGCAGTGCCCACGTTCCGATGCCGATGACCCCAGCGCAGTTCACACGTTGCCTCACGGGTACCCCCCTTGGACGCATCGAGAGAAAGTCGTGACCGGGAGAACCCGCATGTCGTGCATCGACGCAATCCTCAGATCGCAGGCGGCCTGATGGACTCGCCGGTAGTCCTGGCGGGCGAACTCGGCCTGATTGGGTTGTTCGACCTGGGGCAGTTGCTGCAACTGAACCGCGCGACCGGCGTGTTGAGTGTGACGCACGATGGCAAGACGGGTTACTTGTACTTCGAGGCCGGGCAGATCGTGAACGCCACCGATGATGAACGCGACGCAGGCGAATATGCGGCGTATCGGTTGTTCGGTTGGAAGCATGGCGCCTACGAGTTCCGCCACGGACTTTCGCGTGGCCCGCGCGCGATCCACCAGAGCACAGAAGGACTCATGCTCGAAGCTGCGCGCCGGATGGACGAGTCCGGCCCTGCCCAAGGGCACCTGAGCGCAACGGAAAGGTTGCAGGTTCACGGCGATAAATTCGAAGCACTCCACGAAGTCTTCCACGACGTGGCGCACGAAGAGCCCAACGTTGCCGCCACCGAAGTCGGCAGGGGGGACAGCCCACCGCTGGAGCGCCTGCGTGAGGATGGCGACGCGCTCGTGTATCGCCCCGGATACGCGCCCAGATTCAGCTCGCGCGGCCAGTGGCGCACGCTCGACGGCCCACCGCTCGACTCGGCGGCCTACGAGCAGGTCAAAGCGCGCCTGCTCGATGGTGTCTGGCCGCCGCTGGGCCCCGGCGACCGAGGCCCGCAAACGCGCAGCACGACACTCGAGGGCGGGCGCCGAGCCACGCTCACGGTGCTGCCCGCGCCGAACGAGACCCTCTGCGTGCGGCCCGCTCAGCTCGAACCCGTGGGGAGCGAACGGCTCAGGGGTCCTCTGGATCTGCTGCTCGGACTACTGGCAATGCCACACGGGCTCGTGCTGGTGAGTGGCCCCGACGCCGCCTCTGCCGACCGGTTGCTCCATGCGGTCGTGGCACTGCTGGTCCAACACCGACCCGCCACCGTTCTGCTCGTGGGCGACACCGACCGCTGGAAGCATCGCGAGGCACGCGGGCTGCTCCTGCGCACCCCAGCGTTCGAAGCTTGCACGCTTCTCGAAGCAGTGTCGCCCGAGATCGCGGCTTTCGACACTGCGAGCGGCGCGTACTCGCTGGCCGCGCTGCATATCGCCCCGCTCGTGTTCGCGGCGGTCGTCGCGCACGACGACGGCACCACGCTGGCGCGCTGGCTCGCGCGGCACGACAAACGCGCCGAGGAAGCCAGCGCGGTGTTGGCGGGAACGCCGCTCGGGGTGGTGCACACGCCGCGAGCGCGGACGAGCGAAACGTTGCCATTCCTGGCCGCCCGCGTGAATGCCGATGAGCGCCCATTGCGCAAGAGCGCATGACCCCCCACCCCCTTGGAGTTTCGCGATCATGAAACCGCTATGGATGGTGGCATTCGTCCTATTCGACCTGGTTCTGACCAGTGTGGTGCTCTATTTCGTGGTCCGCAGTCGCGGCGGGCTCAAGGTCGCCGGCATCGACTTCCAGAAATTGCGGGAGTACACCGAGTTCTGTGAGCGCACCATTGGGCAGGACTTCCGCGCCACCTGGAGCGGAGAGGCCTCGACGCTGCCGGCCGCGATCGAAAGGCTTCTGCAGAAGCTCGAGGCCGAGGCGCAGGCCCAGCAACTCCCGGTCGAACGACCGTGGCTCAAGACTTCGGTTGCGCGCTGGTTGCAATCCAAGCAGATCGCGAGCGGATCCGAGGTGCGTGAGGCGATGAAGCAGGTGGCGTGAGGCCCTTCGCCCGCGCCATGGGCTTCACCTCTTTGTCGTCACCGCCATTTCGACGCCCTTCATGACTGCCATGACATGCCGACGCATCATGCTGTCGGCCACCGCGGAGCGGAGCACGATGTCGACCGCGTCCTGGTTCGTGGCAATACGAAAGAGCACATATTGGGAAGCGTCGGAATCCTGAAGCACCATGTCCACGACCTTGGTGACCAAGGAGTCATTGGCGAGCAACTTCTGCTGCATGGCCATGGCCAGGTCCGGCTTTGCGGCGATCGCGCCCATCACCTGCTCGCGATATTGTTGGTTCGTCTCGAGTTGGTGCGCCACATCTCCACCCCCACAGCCCGCGAGCCCGAGTGCGATCAGGGCCAAGAACACTTTGGACAGCGTCCGCATGTGCATCGTCTCCCTCCGGTGAGTGTGCATCACGAATAGGCGGGTGGCCGCTGTTGATGCCAGTTGGTGCGCGCTTGATAGGCATCCCCGAGTGCGACGAGCCGGGCCTCGGAGAACGCGGGGCCCAACAGGGCGAGCGAGGTCGGCAGGCCGTTCTCGCCGAATCCACTTGGCATCGCCAGCGCGGGCAGGCCCGTGAGGTTGCCTGCGGCGATCACGGGCGGGCCGCCGCTGATACCGGGGTAGGCGTCCTCGAAGTTCTTGTCGGCTGGGTACGACACGGTCGCGCGCCCTGGAGTGGCCACGACATCGAAGCGTTCGAAAAGTTTCGCCATCGCCGCCCGCATCGGACGCCGCGCCCGCATGGCTTGAATGTAATCCACGGCGGGAAGCAACAACGACGAGTAGCCACCGGTGCGATCCGCGGGGCAACGGAGCTTGGTGACATCGCCCGATTCGAGCAGGTCGAGGAAGGCTGTGGCGCCCTCGGCGCTGACGATCGCGCTCACCGCTGGGCCCCAGGGCAAGTCCGGCCATTCCACATCCCGCGTGACTTCGATCGCGTCGCCCAGCCTGGCAAGCGCCGCCTGGAAGTTCTCGCGCACGGCCGGCTGCACCTTCTCGATGCAGCCCTTGGGCACGGCGACGCGCAACTTCTGGCCCAGCTTGGCTCGCGCGGGGTAGCGGAACCCACGCGCAACGCTCGATTCATCAAGCGGGTCCGCTCCCGCGATCGCCGCCAACACGATGGCGCAATCATCGGCGCTGCGACCCATCGGTCCCAGCTTGTCGAGCGTCCACGACAGCGCCATGGCACCATGACGCGAGACGAGTCCATAGGTGGGGCGCAATCCGGTGACACCGCAGAACGATGCGGGCGTGAGGATCGAGCCTGAAGTCTCGGAGCCGATTGCAAAGGGCACCAACCCTGCCGCCACCGCTGCCCCCGGGCCGCTTGAGGATCCGCCACTCCAGAACGCCTTGTTCCACGGCGTCAGGCCGGGCCCAGTGAATGAAGCATCGGCGTGGTTGTAACCCATGCCGCCCGCGAGTTCGACCATGGCGAGCTTGGCGCATAGCACCGCACCTGCCTGACTCAACTTGTTCACCACGGTGGCGTCGTGGTCGAACACCTGGGTGCGATATGGCTCAGCACCCCAGGTGGTGGGCACGCCCTTGGTCGCGAGCAGATCCTTCACGCCATACGGAATGCCATGCAGCAGGCCACGATAATGGCCTGCACGGATGTCGGCATCGGCCGCGCGCGCCTCGGCCAGCGCACTGGCGCGCATCACGGTGACCACTGCGTTGAGTTTCGGGCCGAGGGTTTCGAGTCGCATGAGGCACTGCTCGGCAAGCAAGACGGCCGAGAGCTTGCGCGTCCGGATGCGCGCTGCC
>JBDSKE010000214.1:0-8727 GCA_039917105.1 Candidatus Eiseniibacteriota bacterium
ATGCTCGCTTCGCCGAGCGGCTGGGAGATGCGCCATTCGCCGCGCATGCGGATCAGCTCGCTACCGGTTCTGAACATGCGTTCGTCTCCGGTGCCCTCGGGACGATAGTGCACCTCGTAGGTGACCATCACGCGCCCCGAAGTCACCGGCAGCGAACGGTAACCCGTGAGCCACAGATCCTCCGTCGGGGGCAGGAACCACAGCATGCCGGGCATGGGCAGATCATGACGGCCTTCGACGAAGCACTCCCACGCCTGATCGGCGTCCCCGGAACGCAACGACTCCCAGTAGGTCTCGAGTGTCGCGCTGGGGCTACGGAATCGCCCGTCGACTCGGCAGCGCTCGCCCTGACCCAGGAGCGTGCACGCAGCCACCATGACCACTACCCATGTCCGCCACGTGTGGGCCTGCGGGCGCGCTGCGCGCTCGACGGCCCCATCGGGAGGGACACCCCTTGATACCCCGACAGGGCGGTCAGTCGTTCCCGGGATTTCGGTGAAGCCGGGGATTCTGGGGTCCAGCAGGTCCAGGCGCACGCGCTTGTCGGGCTCATCGCCGGGAAGCGTCCTTGCCGGACCGGCTGCAGATGGGGTGTGACGCGGCCGTCGTGGCCCACGCCCAAGCAAGTAGACCAGGTATTCCACTGCACTGCCATTGCACGATGCGTTCCGTCGACAGGCCCGTCCTTGGATGTTCAGTCACAATCAGATGTTCTACCTTAGCTGACACACGCAAGTGATTGTGCCGCTTCAATGTCTTGGCTTGCCACCGCGCTTCTCGGGTCGCCCGGGAGGCCGCCCGGCCGTGCGGCTTGGAGCCCCTCGACGTGGTGCACCCGCGCGGGTCGCCCCTGCCCGGTCATCGCGTTGGGTCAATCTCCCCGCACTGGAGCCTCCACTTCGGGCTCCCCTGGCAGGCGCCGCTCCGCCGGGACGGACCTCCCGCCGGGGCTTGGTCGTGGTACCGGGCCCGCTGGTATCGCGGCTGTTCCGGCGCCGCTCGCGCTCCATTCCCTCGACTCGGGCCTTGGGCATCATCGACCCACGCGGGGCGCGCGTATCCCCGGGGCGACGGGTGCGGGGCTCGGAATCGGGACCGTACCAGCGCTCGATGCGCGCGCTTTCAGCCGCACGCTTGTCGGCGCGTGGCGTGTAGTCGCGTGCGCTCACTCCGCCCCGCGAAGTGCGGGCGCCACGGCGCTGCGAAGCATCCTGCTCCGGCTTGGTCGCGAATGCGCCTCGCTTGGCCTTCGGGCGCGGTGCGTCACGATGCTCTCCACCCGGTGCGAAGTCACCGCGACCACGCTTGGCCCCCCGCGTCGGATCGGGACGCGCACCCACGCGCTCGAAGCGGCCGAATGGACGGTCCCCGCTGATGCGACCCTCGCGCATGTGCTTCTCGCCACGGCCCGCGTTGGGGCGCGGTCCGGGACCGCGCTTGCGATCACGCTTGGCATCCCCACGTTGCCGCTCGGGCGCAGCGTCGCGCGCGGGCTCCTCGTGCACTGGCTCCTCACGACGCGAGCGTCGCTCGGGGCGAGCGGTGTGGGACAGCACCTCGCGACGCGCGGGACGTTCGGTGCGTGCGGGCCGTTCGCTTCGTGCGGTCGTGGGACTTTCGCTTCGTGCGGGACGTTCGCTTCGTGCGGGCGCGGAACGTTCGGTGCGCGCGGCTTCGGCGCGTGTTGCGCGTGCCACCGCTGGACGGGTGCTTCGGACCGGAGCCTCGACGTGCGCCGATCGCGAACTGCGCGCAGGCGCCGCAACCGCACGCTTCGTCGCACGCTCGGGCGCCGCCGCTGCGGCTGCTCGGCGCTCACGCGAACCTGGACGGGGCCCTCGAGGGCGGCTGGGCGCGAATGCTTCGCGCAGAGCGTCGCCCTCATCCTCAGGCTCAGGCTCGGTGGGATGGACCGGCGTCGCGACTTCGAAATCGGTCTCTTCGTCGTCCTCCCCTGCCTCGAACGCCTGAGGCCCGCCTTGCTTGGCGAGCCATGCAGCATCGCCGCGCTTCCCGCCTGGTCGAATCGGCCATGTCGGCGGCTCAGCAGCCTCTGTCTCGTCGGACTCGCCTTCGATCATCCGCGCGGGCTCGTCCTCGGACTCCAAGTCCAGCATTCCGCCACCCGGGATCCAGAGTTCCTCGAAGTCCTCGTCGTCCACGTCCTCGGCTTGCAGCGGCTCCGGCGCGCGACGCTTTGACTTCACTGCTTCAACCTTCGTTGGAGCCGCGTTCGGCACGGTCATGCCGGAGCCCGGCACCACGCCACTCGTGCCACGCTTCTCGGGGCCCTTGTACTTGACCGCTGCAGCATCCTTGGTCCGACCACTGGACGCTTGCAGGCGGGCGACCTCGTCATCGGATAATTCGCGGAACATGCCACGAGCGAGCGGGCCAAGCCGAATGGGCCCATAGCCCACACGGTGCAGCCCTGTCACTGTGAGTCCAACGGCCTCGCACATCTTGCGGACCTGACGGAAGCGACCCTCGTGGATGGCGACCTCGAGCATGATGGCTTCAAAACCGGGGTCGATCCTGCGAACCCGCGCGGGCGCACTCACCAGGCCTTCATCAAAACGCACACCACGCTTGAGCCGTTCGATCTGTTGCTTGCTGGGCTCTCGATCGAGTCGCACTCGATAGAACTTCTCCACACCGTAGCGCGGGTGCATGAGCTTGTTCGCCAGTTCGCCGTCGTTCGTCAGAAGCAGAAGGCCACTGGTATCGGCATCGAGACGGCCCACCGGGAAGACGCGGGCACCGCGCGGGAGGAACTCGGCAATGGTGCGGCGGCCATGCGGGTCATCGAGCGTTGTGATCACGCCGACCGGTTTGTTGATGACGTAGTACACCAGCTTGGAGCGGCCTTGTAGCGGCCGACCATCCACGGTGACTTTGTCGCGCCCCTCTTCCACCTGCGTCCCCGGCTCGTTCACCGTCACGCCATTCACGCGGACGCGTCCCGCCTGGATGATCTCATCACACTTGCGGCGCGCGCCGATCCCGCGTTCTGCCAGGAGTTTGTTCAGGCGGGTGGACATGTTCAGCCTCCATTCGATGTGAGCCGCGACACCAGTTCTTGGTGCTGCGGGTATTGCGCGAGCAGCGCCTTGCGGCCGCCAAGCTCGAAGTCCTCGTAGGTGAATCCCGGGGCAACCGTGCACCCCACGAGCGAGAAACCCTCGGTCGCCTCCGCTCCGAACCAGGAGCCCCTGGGGACGACCTGCTGGAGCGCTTGGCCCTTGTGGAGCTCGCGGCCCAAGACCCGCGGCTCATAATCGCCAGTGGGGTGCAGCACATGCAGAGTCAACGGGCCCCCATCGTACAGGTGCCAGAGCTCGTCTGCTCGCAAGCGATGCAACCGCGACCGATCCCCCGGTCGAAGCAGATAGTAGATGGCAGTGCTGACAGAGCGATCGCCATGATCGCCGGCCGCCAGTACAACCTGCGATAGCGTCTCGGTGCTCCGGTAGGATTCCCGGAAGTATCCGCCCTCCGGATGGGGTTCCAGCGCCAGGGCTCGGATCCAATGCTCCGCTTGCTGGTTCATGGCGCCCCGGGGGTGAGACGGTCGGAGAACCGCATTCAGCGGCCGTCCGTCTCCTGCTTGGTCAACTGTGCGCTGGGGTGCTCGTCGTCCTCGTCCTCGTCATCTTCATCGTCGTCTTCGTCGTCTTCATCGACGTCATCGTCCCAGTCATCCTCATCGTCATCGTCATCGTCATCGTCGTCCTCATCCTCGTCCGCGGCCCCGTCCGCATCGTCCTCGTCGTCGCCGCCAGGCAGTGGAGCATGGTCGCTCGACTCGGGCATATCGGTGGCCATGGCGATCGCCGCCTCGAGAAACTCATCCCGCTCCTGGTGAACCGACACGTTGTCGACCTCGTCAGTCACGGCCAACTCTGCTGGCTCGGCGTCCGTGTCGAACTCGGCAACCCCGCCACCCTCGAGGGCGGCATCCCCCTCGATCATGCCCGGGGCCAGTTGCAGTGGCATGCCGCTTCCAGGATCCATCTCGAGCATCTCCAGTTGCTCCGGCTCGCGAGCGGCCACCAGTGCGCGCAACTCCTCAGGGCGCGGCAACTCAGCCAGGTCACGCAATCCGAAGTAATTGAGGAAATCCTGAGTCGAACCATACAAGAGCGGACGACCGACGACGGTGGAGCGCCCCTTGATCGTGACCAGGTTGCGTTCCAGTAGGGTTGCCAGCGTGCCACTGCAATCCACGCCGCGAATGGCCTCGGCCTCGCTCTTGGTGACCGGCTGCTTGTACGCGATGATCGCCAGTGTCTCGAGCGCGGCCCGCGACAGTCTTGCCTTTCTCTTGCCGCGCAACATGCGCGTCACCCATTCGTGCTGCTCGGGCGTCGTCATGAACACCCAGCCGCCCGCCATTTCGCGCAACTGCACGCCGGCTTCGCGCCCCGTGTACTCCTCGCCCAATGACCTCAGGGTGTCGGCCATCTCCTCGAGCGGGGTGTCGAGTGCGTCCGCCATGAGGGCCAGCGATAGCGGCTGGTCCGATGAGAACAACAATGCTTCAATCGCCGATCGCAGATTCGACGGGGGCATCGGTTTTCGTTCCTTCCGGCGTTCCGGGGAAGATCATGATCTCGTCGAAGTTGTTCTCCTGGACGACGATCACATGTCCCAGCTTGGTGAGTTCGAGCAGAGCCATGAAGCAGACGATGATCTCCATCCTCGCGCGGGCGGTCGAGATGAGTTGACTGAAGCTCAGGCGGCCTTCCTCGGCCACCGTGCGCGCGATGAGCGACATCTTGTCCTCGATGTCGTAGACCTCGGTCTGCACGGAATACACCGCGCGCTCGGGCTTGCGCGCGAGCACACGGTTCAAGGCTTCGAGCAGGTCGAACAAAGTGGCGGGCGCCAAGGGCAGAGGGCCAGCGTCATCCTCAGTGGGAACCATGCCACGCTCGAACATCACCCGCCGAATACCTTCGCGCTCCTTCATCGATTCGGACGCCTCCTTGAAGAGGCGGTACTCGAGCAGACGCTGCACGAGTTCCTCGCGCGGGTCGCCCTCCTCCTCCTCGGAGTCCGATTTGGGCACGGGCAACAGCATCTTCGCCTTGATCCGCATGAGCGTCGCAGCCATGACGAGGAACTCGCCCGCCACGTCCAGATCCAGCGACTGCATGAACTCGATGTAGGCGAGGTATTGCTGGGTGATGCGGGCGATCGGGATATCGTAGATGTCGACTTCGTCGCGCTTGATCAGGTGCAGGAGTAGATCGAGCGGACCTTCGAAGCGTTCAAGCTTGAAGTTGACTCCCGGCCGCGCTGGCTTGACCACAGCATCGCCCTCGCGCCCGCGCACTGCAGGCGATTCCACATGAAGGTCGGCTGTGGGCTCTTCGTTCACTCGGGTTCCACGATGGACTTCACACCCATCGCACTCCGTACCAGGTCCATGGTTTGGCGCGCACTCTCGCGCGCCTTGCGAGTGCCTTCGTTCAGTACATCGCGCACTGCGTCGGGATCTTTCTCCCAATGCATGCGGCGTTCCCGGATCGGCTCGAGCGCCTGACTCATGACCTCGGACAGCCGCTTCTTGTCGGCAACGCAGCCCAGTCGGCCCGCCCTGCATTCGAGGGCGATGGATTGAGCCTCATCGGGATTGAACTTGCGGTGATACTCCCACACCACGCAGCCCGGATGTCCATCGCTTTCGTCCGCCTCGGGCCGACCCGGATCGTCGCGACGCACCTTCTTGGGATCGGTGTAGGCCTGGCGCACCTTCTTCTCGATGTCATCGGGCGCCTCGGCCAGCAGAATGGTATTGCCGACCGACTTGCTCATGCGGCTGTTGTCCAGCCCCGAGAGGCGGGCGAACTCGGTGAGCTGCGCTTCGGGCTCGGGGAACACCGGCGCGCGATCCTGGCAGTACACGAAGTTGAATCGGCGGGCCAACTCGCGGGTCAGTTCGACATGGGGCACCTGATCCGCGCCGACGGGCACATGGGTCGGCCGGTAAAGCAGGATATCGGCGGCCTGAAGCACCGAGTAGCCCAAATGCCCATAGGAAATGGTCTGCTCATCCATTCCCAAGTCCCGGATCTGTTCTTTGAGAGTGGGTATGCGTTCAAGGCGCGCCTTGGACACCAGCATGCTCAACAGCAGGTGCAGCTCGGCATGCTCCTTGACAGCGGATTGGACGAAGATCACGGACTTGGCCGGATCCAGCCCCGCCCCGAGCCAATCCAGGACCATGTCCCAGATATGGGTCTGCAGTTGCGAGGTATCCTCGTAGCCGGTGGTCAACATGTGCCAGTCCGCCACCATGTGGAAGTTGCTCCACCCAGCATCCTGCAGCCGCACCCAGTTCTCGAGGGCGCCCACATAGTTGCCAAGGTGCAGCCGACCGGTCGGGCGCATGCCCGAGAGGATGCGACCGGTCTTCTGGGTGGTCATCGGGCCGCTCCCCGGATACGGTGAGAGTGCACAGGAGCGACGTGGGCGCTCTACGGTGCGGTTCAGTGGCATAGCTGCAATGGTGCGAGGCAGACTATCGGACGCATCCGGTAGGGTCAAGAGTGCGCAGTTCGCGTGAAACATGAACCTCGCGCCGAACGCAACAGGCCGAGTCCGGCCACCAGGGTGATCGAGGCGCCAACGCCCAGGACCACTCGCGATCCCAATCCGTCCCCGAACGCTCCGCCCAGAACGATGCCACCCAGCCGTGCGGCGACCGACAATGAGCCTGATGCTGAACCAATCCGGCCCCGTAGCGCCTCGGGTGCGCGCGCCATCCGTAGACTGCTCGAGTGGATCATATAGAGCGTCCATCCCCCATCGCCCACGAGTTGTTGCAGCACCAGGATCGTGAGTGCGAGCGCCACCGCGTGGGGCGGGGTGAGCGTCGCTACGCCGAGCCCCACGGAGCTGATGATCAATCCCAGCGCCATGACGCGGCCGACGCCCAAACGTTTGCCGAGCCGGGCCGCATAGGCGGCCGCGACCAGGCCACTGATGCCGCCCACCGCGAACACCATGCCAAGCGGCCCCGGCGAAAGCGCCAGTTCACGCGTCACGAAAAGCATGTAGCAGGCGGTGAACAGTCCGAATGTCAGGTTGAGCATGGCATCGCTGATGGCCAGCGTGCGCTGCAAGGGATCCCCGAATGTGGCGACCAGCCCTTCGCGCATGTCTGCAAGCCAAGTTGCGAATGTGGCAACCGCCGCGTGCCGCATTGGCGATCTCTCTGGAGTGCGGATTCCTCCCAGCAAGAATGCCGAAACCAGGAACGAGATCGCATCGACGCCAATGGCGATCGGGCCGGTGAGCCATTGCACAAGCCATCCGGCGATTCCGAATGCGCTCACCTCGGCGACAGAGGAAGTGGCCGAGAGGCGGGAGTTCGCCTCCACCAACCGAGGCTCTCCCACCACGCCCGGCACGAATGCCCCACGCGCCAACTCGAACAATGTGTCGAACCCCCCCGCCAGGAACTTGACCACGAGCAACAGCGTCAGGTCGAGACGGCCCGTCCATGCGGCCACCGGGATGGTCGCCAAAAGCATGGCCCGCGCCACGTCGCAACCAATCAGCAATGGCTTCCGTCGGACGCGATCGACCCATGCACCTGCCCATAATCCAACGATGAGGCTGGCGATGAGATCGGCTGCGCCCAACAGCGCCATTTGCGCGGCACTCGCGTGCAGAGCGAGTGCCGCAGTGAACGGCAGCGCCGCGCGGGTGACCAACGAGCCGAAGATCGAGACCCCATGGGCGCCCCATAGCCACATGAAATCGCGCGGCAGGGGCTCGGGACGCGAGGGAGTCTGGGGCGGGCCCGGCGAGTTCAGAGCGGCGCCGCCTCGAGGGAGTGCGATGGAGACGATACCGGTGCGGCCTCGTTCGCTCGCAACACCATGAGCGTGAGATCGTCCGTCGGGCCACGCTCGCCAGTCCAGTAACGGACAGCCGCCACCACGGCTTCAAGGATATCGGCGGCGCGTTCGTGCGCATGCGCACGGACCAGGTCCTCCAGTCGCTGCACGCCCCATTGCTCGTTCATCTCGTTCTCGGCCTCCGATACGCCGTCGGTGTACATCACCAGCACGTCGCCGGGCCGCAGCGGCATCGGTCGCTCTTCGTAGTGCGAGTCGGGCAGGACCCCGAACGCCAACCCCCCGTCGGACAACTCTTCGACACCACCGCCGTGACGCAGCAACAGTGGCGGATTGTGACCGGCATTCGAGAAGATGATCACCGAGTTCTTCCAATCGAGCACTCCGTAGAATGCGGTGACGAACTTGTCGCGCTCGGTGCTCTCGTGCAGAAGCGCATTGACCTTGCGCATCACGGCACGGATGGCGAACTCGTTGCGGATCTCAGCCAACAGACTCATCCGAAAGCCGGCCATGATGAGGGCGGCAGGAATCCCTTTGCCAGAGACATCGGCGATCGCCAGACCCAGGCGCGTTTCGGAGACTGGAATGAAATCGTAATAGTCGCCACCCACTTCGTCGTGCGTGATCGATGCGCCGGCCAAGTCGAAGCCGGGCAGGTCGGGGGCGCGACCCGGCAGGAACGACATCTGGATATCGCGGGCGATGGCCAGTTCCTTCTCGAGTCGCCGTGCCTCGATCCGCTCGTGTGCGGCCCGGGCGCGCTCGATCGCCACGGCCGCCTGCGCCGCGAATGCGGAGAGCATCTCGAGGTGGCCTTCGTGGTAGGAGTCCTCCGTCTCGCTCTCCAGGTTGA
>JBDSKE010000215.1:0-24183 GCA_039917105.1 Candidatus Eiseniibacteriota bacterium
CCGATGACCTGAGCCAGGCTGCGGGCGAGTCGCCCATTGGCGCAGCGCAACTGTTCGGGCGGCTCGCCTGGGCGCAGGGGCTGAGCGGGCAGGCGGATAGCGCCGTCGCGATCATCGTGGAGGGGGCTGCGCCGCTCATCCGCGACCCGCTCTGGGCCAAGCGTTTCGCTGGCATCGCAATCGCTGCGGGCCAACAGGATCTGGCTTGGCGCATCGCACTGCCCATGGCGGTTCGCGCACGCGGCACGGACCCGGTCGCCATGGAGCTCCTGAGGCGCTCCGCCGCGACGGGTGGGCCAAGGATGGATCCGGTTGGCATGGTGGCGCGCGAGGTGGCCAAGCGCGACAGCAGCGAAATGCGCCTTCGAACGGCGCTTGGGGCACGTAAGCTCGTCGTGCGGACGGCGGACGGGTTCCCGCTCGCGGTGACATTCGTCCCGGCGCGTTCGCCGGCCCGGCCACGCGTGCTGCTCTGCCTGGCACAACCCTCGGACACACTCGCGGTTTTCGATAGCTTGGCCATCCAACTCGCCCGGCAAGGGATTGCGATGGCGATCGTGGATCCGCGCGGCAGCCGTGGATCCGTCGCTGCGACGGCCTTTGGCACAGACGTATGGCACGGACGCGAGCGAGCGCTCCTCGATCGAACAGCGCGCGACGCGTCCGAGGCGCTCACGGCACTCGTCCGCCTTCGCTTGGTCGCACCGGGGCCGGCGTGGGTCGGTGCGACCGGCACGCTCGCGCTCGCGGCGGTTCAGGCGACAGCGCGTGACACTCGATTCGCTGCAGTTCTTCTGATCACGCCCGCCCCTGCTGCCGTGGATCGCGGCACGCTCCGGGCCACGTTGGAGAAGTCCGCGGTTCCGGTGTTCATCCAGGTCGCGCCGGAAGAAATCGAAGCGACAATGTTCGCCGACCGGCTCGCGGCATCGCTCCCCATGAAGCAAAGCCGAGTAGCCGACACGAATCAACAGGGCCGCGGCGCCGCCATCTTCCGCGCCGACCCAAAGGCGGTCGGGCGATTGCTCATGTGGTGCAAGGGGGTGCCGCCAAGGACCGCGACTCGACCATCACCACGGCGCTGAGAATCAGCGCCGCCCCCACCCACCAGCGCGGCTCGAAACGTTCGCCGCCCAGCGTGAGCGCGAACACCAACGCGAAGACGGGCTCGAGCGCGAACAGCAGCGCGATGCGTCCTGCGGGAAGGGTTCGTTGCGCAATCAGCTGCAACAGCGGCGCCAGTGTGCTGCCCGCCACCGCAAGGTAGGCAAGCCGCCGCCACGCGGTGGGGTCGAGTGCGGCGAACGCCGCTCCAGGATCGCGAGCGAATGGCAATAAGACGCACGCGACCGTCAGCGACTGCGCGAACGCGAGCGTGAGGGAGTCCGCCGTGCGCGCAACACGCGACACGAAAACGATCTGAAGTGCGTACATCGCCGCGCCCAAGAGGGTGAGGCTTTCTCCGCGCCCCAGATGGAATCCCGAACCGCGCAGCGACATGAGCGCTGAACCGGCCATGGCCACAAGGATGCCGGTCGTGAGCAGGCGGGTGGGACGTTGCTTGAGCAAAGGCCAGGCGAAGAATGCGGCCAACAGTGTACCGGCGCAGGTCAGGAAGGCGCTGGTGCCAGCCGCCGCGGTGCGCAGCCCCTCGGCTTGGAAGAAGTATCCGCCCACCACGAAGACGCCGCTGCCCAGGCCGCCCCAGAAATCCACCGGCACGATTCCACGACGGCGAACCAACAGCGCGAGGCCGAACAACACGGCGGCCACCACGAAACGCGAGCCCACCATGAGTGCTGGCGGTAGTCCGGCGACGCTGTCGCGGATCACCACGAATGTCCCCCCCCACAAGAGCGTGGCGACGACCATCGCAACGAGCGCGGTGCGCTCGGTGGGGCGACTCATTCGCGTCCGCGGCGGCGGCGCGGTCCGCCGGGCTTGCTGAGCGCGAAGGACAGGCTCTCGAACTCCATGGTCATGTCCACGGTCCGCAGCGCCAGCCCTGCGGGAATCTTGAGTTTGCGAGGCGCGAAGTTGAGAATGCCGCGCACGCCGGCAGCGACCAGCGCGTCAGCAACTTCCTGCGCCGACCGCAGGGGCGTGGCGATGACGCCGATGTCGTACCCCTGCGTGCCAGCCAGCTCGGCCACGGACTGGACGACGAGCCCGTCGACGGTGGTCCCGATGCGCGCCGGGTCGGAGTCGTACACGGCAACGACATCAAACCCTTGTTCGACGAAGCCGCGGTACGCGAGGAGCGCGGAACCGATATGTCCCGCCCCCACAAGCGCCACGCGCCAACGGCGATCGAGCCCGAGAATGCCGCGGATTTCGGTGCGCAGGTGCTCCACGTTGTAGCCCAGACCCCGCCGCCCGAACGAGCCGAAGTACGACAGGTCCTTGCGCACCTGGGCAGATGTGATGCCCTCGCGCTCTGCCAACAGGTGTGAGGAGATCATGCGCTTGCCCTCCGAAGCGACCTCGTCGAGGACACGGTAATAGTGCGACAGGCGCCGAACGGTCGATTCGGAGATGCGCGACATGAGGGTCTTCCGATGCGCTGCGGCGAGCCCCGAGTCCGTCGGGATGCGAAGGCTCAACCTCGCTGGTGAATGTTTTCACAAAGGGGCGCGAACGAATGGCCGCGGAGCTTCTCGGCTCCGCGGCCTGCGTTCATGCGGGCTACTCTTCGGTCGTGTCTGACTCGAGGTTGGCATCATTCTCGAGTTCGGGTGCGTCGTCGATGATCTCGCCCGCGTCCCCGACGACCGGCGCCCCATCCTCGGGCACGATGCGCGTGACACCCGCGACTGCGTCGGGAAGCAGGTCCCCCGCCTCTCCCGCAACCGAAAGATTGACGAGGCGCACGCCCTGGGTGTTGCGACCGAGCACCGAGATGCCCTTGACCGGAGTGCGGATCAACTGGCCGTGCTTCGTGATGATCATGAGTTCATCCTCATCGACGACCTCCTTGACCGCCACCACCGCGCCGTTGCGGTCCGTCGTCTTGATCGTGATGATTCCTTTGCCGCCTCGATGCGAGACGCGATACTCGCTGATTTCGCTGCGCTTGCCGTAGCCGTTCTCGGTCACGGCGAGCAGAGTGGCCGAGCGCTTGACGCCCACCATGCTCACGACCTCGTCCTCGGCATCGTCGAGCGTCACCGCCTTCACGCCGTAGGAACTCCGGCCGGTCGGACGAACCTCGTCCTCGTGGAATCGGATCGCGAGGCCCTTCTTCTTTGCCAGGATGATGTCCTGAGTGCCGTCCGTGATCGTCGTCTCGATGAGCGAGTCGTCCTCCTCGAGGTTGATCGCGTTGATGCCCGCCTTGCGAACGTTGCGATACGCCGAGAGCACGGTCTTCTTGATGAGACCCTTGCGGGTGGCACAGACGAGGAAGTGCTGATCGTCGAAGGCCTTGACCGGCACCACGGCCTGCACGCGCTCCTCGCGACCCATGCCCTCCAGGTAATTCACCAACGGACGGCCCTTGGCGGCGCGGCCGGCCGTCTCGATCTCGTGCACCTTGAGCCAATAGCAGCGGCCCTTGTCGGTCAGGATCATGAGGTAGGCATGCGTGTTCGCGATAAAGAGGTGTTCGATGTAATCCTCTTCCTTCACCCCCGTGCCCTTGATGCCCTTGCCGCCTCGGCGCTGCGCCCGATAGGCCGAGATCTCCTGACGCTTGATGTACCCGTTATGCGAAATCGTGATCACCATGTCCTTCTGCTCGATGGTGTCCTCGTAATTGATTTCGCCTTCATCCACCGCGATCATCGTGCGACGGTCGTCGCCGTATTTATCACGCAGGTGCTTCACTTCGTCGAGGATGATCGAGAGCATCTTGCGTTCGCTGGCCAGGATCGACCGCAGCTTCTCGATGAGCTTGATGACCTCGAGGTACTCGGCTTGGATCTTGTCGCGCTCCAGTCCCGTCAGGCGCTGCAGGCGCATCTCGAGGATGGCGCTGGCCTGGATCTCGGACAGCTGGAACGTGCTGACGAGTCCGTTGCGCGCGGTCTCGACATCCTTGGAGGCTCGGATGAGCGCGATCACCTGATCGAGATGGTCGAGCGCGATCTTGAGGCCTTCCAGGATATGGGCGCGGCGCTCCGCCTCGGCGAGGTCGAACTCGGTCCGCCTGCGCACGACTTCTCGCCGGTGACGCACATACTGGTCGATGAGCCCCCGCAGTGTGAGCACTTGCGGACGGTTATCGACCAAGGCGAGCATGATGGCGCCCACGGACGACTGCAGCGGCGTGTGCACGAACAACTGGTTCAGGACGACCTTGGGATTCGCGTCTTTCTTGAGCTCGATCACAATCCGCATGCCGTCGCGATCGGACTCATCCCGTAGATCACTGATGCCGGCGATCTTGCCGCTGCGGACCATGTCGGCGATCTTCTCGAGCAGCGACGACTTGTTGACCTGGAAGGGAATCTCCGTGACCACCAGGCTCATGCGGCCGGCCTTGCCCTCCTCGACCTGCACCCGCGCGCGCACGCGCATGATGCCGCGGCCCGTCAGGTAGCAATCCCGGATCCCCTGCGTGCCATAGATGATGCCCCCCGTCGGAAAATCCGGGCCCTTCACCATCTTGAGCAACTCTTCGGCCTCGACCTCGGGACGCTCGATCACCATGGCGATCGCGTCGCAGATCTCGCGCAGGTTGTGCGGCGGGACCTCGGTGGCCATGCCGACGGCGATACCCGAGCAGCCGTTGACCAACAGGTTCGGCACGACACCCGGCAGCACGGAAGGCTCCTCGCGGGTCTCGTCGTAGTTGGAGCGGAAGTCGACGGTGTTCTTCTCAAGGTCCGCGAGCATCTCGACCGCGATCGCCGTGAGGCGGGCTTCCGTGTACCGCATGGCGGCAGGTGCATCGCCGTCGATGGAACCGAAGTTGCCTTGGCCGTCGACGAGCGGATAACGCATCACCCAGCTTTGAGCCATGCGCACGAGCGTGGGATAGACCACGCCTTCGCCGTGCGGGTGGTAGTTGCCCGAAGTGTCACCGGCGATTTTCGCGCATTTGCGATAGCCGCGCCCCGGCTGCAGGTTCAGGTCGTTCATGGCGACCAAGATGCGCCGTTGGGAGGGCTTGAGTCCGTCGCGCACATCGGGAAGCGCACGCGAGACAATGACCGACATCGAGTAGTTGATATAGCTGGTCTTCATCTCGGCTTCGATGTTCATCTCGACGATCTTGGATCGGTCATTCAATGCCATTTACTCATCCTTCCCATTGCGCCTCCGGGCTCATGGCGCTCCGCATCTTGCAGAGCGAACCCTGGCGCGCGTGAAGCGTCAGCGACGGTCCGCACCCAACCAGCACCATTCGAATGCGACAGTGGCGTAGCGACCCACGAGATTCGGCGCAGATTCCCGGTTCGTGAACATCCGATGATAGCGAAGCGCGAGGCCCGCCGAGTTGGTGGTGCCGATCTGTCGCGCCAGCTTGCCACCCAGCACGAAGCCCGCCGCGCTGGATGCGCCGGTGAACCTGCCGCGTACGTCGTCCTCGATGCGCCAGTAACCCCAGTCCCCCAAGAGCCCCGCATCCCAGCGGCCGCGCTCGAACAGCTTCAAGTCCCCGCGCCAGGAAGCGCCATAAACCCAGCGATGCGACAGCCCGACCGAGCCCAGGTCCGCGCCATTGTTGGGATCGACCAAGCGACCTTCACGGGTGCCCGAGTCGTCGGCGAACAGGCGCACACCGAATCCGGCGCGTTCCCCGACGGGCCACAAGGCCGACAGCGACGAGGAGAGCCCGCCCCCACTGGGGGCGCCGGTGACGGCGAAGGACCCGCCGAACCCGACCAGAAGATCGGGACGCACGATCGCTCCGACTGGCGCGTGTAGCGCCATGAGCGCAAGCGTGACGGCGGTCGCTACGAAGCGCGCGCGCATCAGATGTCCAGATTCTTCACTGCGAGGGCATTCTCTTCGATGAACTGGCGGCGGGGTTCGACATGCTCGCCCATGAGGATGGTGAAGATGCGGTCGGCCTCGACTGCGTCGTTCAGGGTGACGCGAACCAGCGTGCGGGTCTCACGATTCATCGTGGTCTTCCACAACTGGTCCGGGTTCATCTCGCCCAAGCCCTTATAGCGCTGCACCTGGACATTCTTTCGGCCGATTCGGGCGAGGGCTTCTTCCCGCTCGCGGTCGTCGTAGCAGTAAATCTCGTCCTTCCCCGCCTTGACCAAGAACAGCGGGGGTTGCGCGATGTAGACGTAGCCGTCCTGGACCAAGGGCCGCAACTCACGGAACAGGAAGGTGAGCAGCAGCGTGCGGATGTGAGCGCCATCGACGTCGGCATCGGCCATCAGGATGATCTTGTGATAGCGCAGTCGCGTGATGTCGAACTCATCTTTCACTCCAGCCCCAAGCGCCTGGATGATGCTGCGGATCTCCTCGTTCGCGAGGATCTTGTCGATGCGGGCCTTCTCGACATTCAGGATCTTGCCCCGGATGGGCAGAATGGCCTGGAAGCGGCGGTCGCGGCCCTGCTTGGCCGAACCCCCTGCGGAGTCGCCCTCGACGATGAAGATCTCGCACTCCGCGGGGTCGTCGAATGCGCAATCGGCAAGCTTACCCGGGAGCGAACCGCCATCCAGAATGGTCTTGCGGCGCGAGAGATCGCGCGCCTTGCGAGCAGCCTCACGCGCCCGCGCAGCCGAAATCATCTTCTCGACGACCTTGCGCGCGACCGCGGGATTCTCCTCGAAATATTCGCGTAACCCCTCGCCCACCACGCTCTCGACAGCACCCTTGATTTCGTTGTTGCCGAGCTTGGTCTTGGTCTGCCCCTCGAACTGGGGGTTCTGCATTTTGATCGAGATGACCGCCGCCAGGCCCTCGCGTACATCTTCGCCGCCGATGTCCGCCTTGAGGTTCTTGGTGAGCCCCTCGCTCTTGGCATAGGTGGTGAGTGTCCGCGTCAGCGCCGAACGGAATCCGCCGACGTGCGTACCGCCTTCGATGGTGTTGATGTTGTTCACGAATGACAGCAGAACCTCAGAGTAGGTGTCGTTGTACTGGAACGCGATCTCCACCGAGACGTTATCGCGCTCACGGCTGAACGAAACCGGCTTGTGTAACACCTCTTTGCTGGTGTTCAGGTATTTCACGAACTCGACAATGCCGCCCTTGTACTGATAGTCGTTCGATTTACCGGTCCGGTTGTCGATGAGGTGGATCGCGATGCCGTTGTTGAGGAACGCCAACTCTCGCAGGCGCGACGCGATCATGTCGTATTGGTAGTCGGAGACCTCGAAGATGGTGGTGTCGGGCTTGAAATGCACCGTCGTGCCGGAGCCCTTGTCTTTCTTTTCAGCTGGTCGCGCCTGCATCGGGCCCGTCGGCACACCCGCGCGATAATCCTGCCAATAGACTTTGCCCTCGCGCAGCACCTCGACTTGGCACCACTCGGACAACGCGTTCACGCACGAAACGCCCACGCCATGCAGGCCGCCGGAGACTTTGTATGAATTGGTGTCGAACTTACCGCCCGCATGCAGGGTGGTCATGACGACTTCAAGAGCCGGCTTCTTCATGGTGGCATGCATATCCACCGGAATGCCGCGGCCGTTGTCCTTCACGGTGATGCTGTTGTCGGTCTCGATTGAAACCGTCACGTCGGTGCAGTAGCCCGCGAGGGCTTCGTCGACCGAGTTGTCCACCACTTCCCAGATGAGGTGGTGCAATCCGCGCATACCGATATCGCCGATGTACATGGCGGGGCGCTTGCGCACGGCCTCGAGTCCCTCGAGGACGGTGATGCTGGTGGCGTCGTAATGATGGCCCTTGGGCTGCTCGGTCAAAGTCGCTTCTCCTTCGTCTCTCGTACTCACCGCAGGGTCCCTCCGCGGGCCAGGACGAGGCGCACATCGCGCACCACGTCAGAGCCGAGATGTTGGTTCACTTTGCGCACGAGTTCCCGCTTGAGGAACCCGAGCTCGTGCATCCAGGCCGATCCTTCGACCTCCACGGTCAGCGTGCCGTCGCGAAATCCGACCGCGCGGCTGTGACGCGCCAAACGGGGCCCCGCCAGTTCGGCCCAGTCGGAAACAGCACGCCAACCCTCAGCGGCATCCGCTAACCCCATGCTCTTGAACAGGGCGGGCAGGATGCTGCCGAGCGACTGCATGCTCAACCGACTGCGTCTGGCAGGCGCAGCGGCATGATCAGGCAGAGTAGATCCTCTTCGCCATCCGGGAGCGCGCCAACCGGCTCGATCACGCCCGCTGAGAGCGACGTCTTGAGTCGGAACAAGACCTTTTCGGTGGGAATGCTGCGTAGGATCTGGAGGAGGTATTTGGCGTTGTACCCGATCTCCATGTCATCGCCACCGTATTGCGCTTCCACTGATTGTTCGCCGGCGCCGAAATCGACTGTGGCCGAAGATACCGAGAACTGGCCCCCCCGCAGCGAGAAGCGAATCTGCATGGTATTGGTATCCGCGTGCGAAGCAACGATGTCCACGGCCTCCATGACATCCGTGCGAGTACACACCAACTCGCGCGGGTTGTCCTTGGGGATGACCTGTTCGTAGTTGGGATAGGCACCATCGACGAGCCGGGCATACACCTGCACCTGGTACTCGCCCACTTGGGTGGAGAATCCGATGTGGTTCCTTCCGTCGGCCACTCGCACATCGACGTCGCTGGTGGCTTCCTGCGCCACCTTGCTGACCGAGTTGAGTACTCGGCTGGGAACGATGATGCCGTCCTTGGCCAGATTGGCGAACGAACCCTTGCGCGCAGTCCGCGCCAGCCGATGCCCGTCGGTAGCGACCAGCGTGATCTGCTTGTCGGTGCCGTGCACAAAGACGCCGTTCAACTGTGGGCGGGCGGGCTCCTCGGACGATGCGTAGGAAGTGCGCTCGACCATGCGGGCGAGGGCATCGCCTTTGACCGCGACACGCGCGTCACCCTTGAGCTCGGGAACGCGGGGGAAGTCATCGCCGTTCTGAAGCGGGAATCGCGACCAACCCTTACCGTCACCGTAGCGCACTTCGAGTTGGTTATTGGCTTGCGCCATGGTCACAGTGCCCTTGGGCATCTTGCGGATGACTTCGTTGAAATGACGCGCCCCGATTGCCGACCGACCGGGCGTGCGGACGGTGCAGGGCACCAGGATCGATGTGGTGACGTCAAGGTCGGTTCCGGTCACGCGGAGCCCGTTGTTATCTGCTTCGAGCAGGAGGCAGCTGAGCAGTGGATTGGTGGTTTTCTGCTGGACCGATCCGAGGGCGCGGCCGACCGCGAACGCGAGGTCGCCCTGCTGGATGGTGAGATCCATGGGTCACTCCCTGACGGGTTGGAACTTGAAGTCCGGCCGCAGCTTCCAAGGCCACGGAGGGCCCCCTGCGGAAGGTCGGATCACGGGGTGTTGCATCATAGGCAGGCGATGCCTTGGATGCAACCGGATTCCCCACCATCCTGCTGGCATCTAAGTCTTTTTCTCTCAATCATTAAAGGCTTAGTAACAGTAGGGGCTGTGAGGTTGGTGGAGAAGCCGGGTGGATGTGCTGCAAACGGCGTCTCCGTACTGGCTTCACACCTGGCCGGAGTCTGGGGACAAGTGGCTGGGTATTCCACGCGTTTTCAGCCTGCGCAGACGATGCTCCAGACTCTCCCCGTTCCTCCACAGGTTCTCCACGGCCTATCCCGACGCCAACGTGGAAATGAGATTGTTGATCTTGTCGCGGAACGATTCCTCGGCCCCGATCTTCTCCGCGACGCGGTCGCAGGCGTACATCACCGTGGTGTGGTCGCGACCGCCGAAGACGCGACCAATCTCGACCAACGAGAGGTCGGTGAGTTGTCGCAGTAGGTACATGGCAACCTGGCGCGGCACCGCCACCACCTGCGTACGGCGCTTGCCAAGCATGGTGTCGGGTTTCACTCCGAAGCGTTCCGCCACCGTACTGACGATTCGCTCCGGCGTGAGGTGATCCGGCTCGACGTCGACATACTGCGATAGCACGTCCTCTGCGAGTTCGAGCGTGATCTCCTGATGGGTCAGTGATGCCACTGCCAGCAGCCGCACGAGGCAGCCCTCGAGGTCGCGCACATTGCCGCGGATGCGGTCCGCCATCAGGAGCAATACGTCATCTGGGAGCCGCAGGGCGGTGTTCTCCAGTTCGCAACGATTGCGCAGGATGGCAATGCGGGTCTCGAGGTCCGGGTGCTTCATGTCGGCGATCAGGCCCTGGTTGAAGCGCGAGAGGAGGCGCTCCTCGAGGCCAGCAATGTCCTTGGGCGCCTTGTCGGCCGTCACGACGATCTGCTTGTGGGCGTCCCGCAGGGCATTGAACGTGTAGAAGAACTCCTCCTGAGTGCTCTCCTTGCCCGCCAGGAACTGCACGTCGTCGATGAGCAACACGTCAACGTTGCGGTACTTGTTGCGGAACGCGAGCGTTTGGCCGTGCTGGATGGCGTAGATCATCTCGTTGGTGAAGCGCTCCGCCGGCACATAGTGCACTCGAGCGTCGGGTCGCGCAGCTTTCACCGAGTGCCCGACCGCATGGAGCATGTGCGTCTTGCCCAGCCCCGATCCGCCGAAGATGAAGAGTGGGTTGTACACCTCGCCGGGTCGTTCACAGACCGCGCGACAGGCAGCGTGAGTGAAGCGATTGCTCCCTCCGACGATGAAGCTTTCGAAGGTGAGGCGCGGGTTGAGCTGGCTCTCGAGCCACAGCCGTCCGCCGCGGTTGTCCCCGCTGGCGACGCCGGGATTGTTGCTCGAGTCCGCAGGGGGCCTGGGCGATGGGGCAGGGGAAACCGCCCTCGCCTCGGGGGCGGGAGTCGGCGTTGGAGCAAGCGCGACCGGCTCGCGGGGGCTGAAGCGGATGTCGGGGCAGGAGCCCAGCACCTGGGTGAGGGCCGAGTGCAGGACGGTCAGGTGGTGTTCGTGGATCCAGTCCACGAAGAAAGCGTTGGGGACTTCAAGGTCAACTGCCTCGGGGCCGAGCTCACGCGCGATAATGGGTCGGAACCAGGTCTCGAATGCCTGCTGGCTCGAGAGCCTTGCCCTCACTCCATCGAGAACCTGTTCCCAGGTACGCGTCAGCTCCTCGGTGACAACGGGTAGGACGGCCATTTCCACGGTCCTTGCAGAAAGGTTCGCACACTTTTCCACAGGGTTCGCGGCCTCGAGAGCACCGCTCGATCGCGGCCCCGGGCCCTGTGCAGGGGGTTTGGTGTTAAATCTGGCCCGGGACTTCTCCACATTCGGGTCTGTGGCCAGAAGGTGTTGCAGTTAAAACACTTGAGTCATCAATGGCGTGCTTTCCTCCACACGTTATCCACAGTGGATGTTCGATTCGAGACGAGGACCCAATCGGCAACTTGGGACCAAGCCGTGTGCGATTCGATAAGTCGTTTACTGCGATGGGTTTAAGGCGGCGGCGCGGGGGTCGGACGGAATCGAGGGAAATTCGGCATCCCCGGGGGGGTGACAGGCTAACACCCTGCCGCAGGGGTGTACAAATTCTTTATCCACTATGTGTATGTTGTTGCAGGACAATAGTATCTGTCGCCTGTTCCGGAGGTTCTCCACAATCGATCCGGGAGCGCCGAGCATCGGGTGCCCATCAAAACGGGAAATTGACCCCGAGCGTGAACAGCAGGTCATCGTTAACATCGTCGCTCAGCGCGAGTTGGGCCTCGGTGACCAGGTTCATGCCGGTTTGTAGGTGGTACTCCATTCCGAGTCGAACTGGAAAGGATAGATCGGTGGCGTTGTCGCCTCCGGCGGTGGCCCGCGCGAACATGATCCCAAGGCCGCCGTAGGGCACCCACGTGTGTCCGTTACGCAACTTCAGGCTGCGGCTCAGTTGTGAGAAGGGACCAACCGACAGCACGGTGAAGTCCTCGGCGTTGTCGATCCCCAGCGCCGCCCCGAGTGCAAAGTCGAGCGGGAAGGTTTCCGTGTGCTCTGCCACCCGGGTCTTGAAGTCGGCGCCCAACTTGACGGAGGTGCGATTGACCCCGCCCACATCGACGCGCGAAAGGCCGCCGACGAATCCAAAGTCGAGGTTGGGGTACAGGCTCAGGCGTAGCTGGCCGAGCAGCGACAAGTCGCTGCCACTCATGCGCAGGTAGACCCCGGCCAGATGGCCGTTCATGGGCACCGGCACGGCGCCACCGAACTGGCCGAACACCTGGGCGTTCGAAACGCCAGGCATCAGCAGTACGCACCAGAGCGCGCCTGCGAGGAGGACTCGCTTCACTTGGACTTCTCCCTTCTGCAATGCCTGCGTTCATCCGTGAACACGAGGGCGACGGCGCGTACCGTGCCAAGGGCGAGCCCGGTGGTCAAGCGCGGCTTGCTTCACGCGTCGCGCTCGTGATACCAGCAAGCGCATGCGACTTCTCAGTGACTTTGATGGCGTGTGGACCCACCCGCGCGAGGAAGGCCTTGCCCAGGGCGTGCTGCTGGATGAACTGATGGTTCTCTGGAGCCCGGCCCAGGATCGAGACGAAACGCGCGTGTGGCTTTCAGCGGCCCGCCAAGCCGTCTTGGCGGAGCCATCCCGTTTCGGCTGGGCTCCCGGCGGGCGAATCTCGTGTTTCGCCGACGAGGATCCATTCGCGGTCCATAGCGCGCTGTTGCACTACCTGCAAGGGAGGCGCGATGACGACGCGATCGCGGCCCGCTTGGTGCGCTCGGTGCTCGCGCAGGGCCACGGCTCGCTCGAGGACTTCGGTGGCTGGTGTCACCGCGTGTCGGTACGGATGCTGCAGATATCGCGCGGCCCAACAATCCTACCCGGCGCCGTTCGGGCCGGCCTCGACATGCTCGGCGGGGGCATCGATATCGTGGTCGTGTCCAACTCAGGAACACAGAAGTTGGTGGATTGGTTCGCTCCGACTGCCGTGCCCACCGTGGTGGACGATCCCTCGCGAACCATGCCTGCGGCCACGGTGCGTCTGCGGGGGAACGCGCTCAAGTTCGTGCTCGATGAACATGTCCGCTCGCCGCTGTTGGCAGGCTCCATTGCCGTTGAAACTGCTCGACCCCACTATGAGCAGGTGATTCGAGCCGAACTCGAACACCACCAAGGCGCGCGCGCCGTGGTCGGGGACCTGTTCTCGATCGACCTGTCCCTGCCGCTGCGCCTGCGCCGAACCGAACCGGCCTTTGCGGGAGTGCGACTGTTCTGGATCGTGCGCGACTATACGCCGGCTCGCATGCAGAGCGCGCTGGCCGCGTTCGCGCCCGAAGTGGAGCAGGTCTCGGGACTCGAGGAAGTCGCGGCGCGCTTGCTCGCCGGCTGATTCCGAGTCAGCGCGGTTGGCCGTAGAACGCGGACGCCCACGGCGAGCGAGTCGTGAATCCGAGCCGGCGATAGAGCTTGAGCGCGGGCTCATTCACGTTATTCACGAACAGGCAGACGCAGCGGCTGCGGGTGAACAGCCGGGTGCACATCTCGGCCAGCGCTCGCGTGGCCACTCCCTGACCGCGCACCTGCGGCAGGGTGTACACGCCCGAGATCTGAGCCGCATCGGCGGTCAGGGCCGAGAGCCCGGCGCGAAACACCAATCCGCGCGCGTCGCGCCATACGAGCGTGTGGCCGTCACGACAATCCTCATCGACGCGACGCGCGTAGGCGACGGCGTCCACTTCGCGCGGATCCTCGAGTAGTTCCTCCGCGCGGAGCGCCGCGCCGGTTTCGTAGAGCATGGCGTAATCCTCGCGACGAGCAGCGCGCAGTTCGGGCAGGCGGTCGAACCAGAGCATCCTGCCGGGTTCGAGTGACAAATAGGTCTGCTCGCGCTGCAGACGGGGAGTCCGTCCCTCGCCAGGGAAACGTTCCAGCAATGCGGCGACTGCGATGCGCGGGCCGATCACCTGAAAGCGACGCGGCAGTAACTCGAGTCGGCGCGTGGCTTGCTCGCCCAACAGGCGCAGGCCCTCGCCATCGTCACCCACGGGGAGCACGGCACCCGAGGTTCCGCCCAGGAACAGCAGCGCTGTGATGCGGCCCGCGCGCCTGGCCACCCAGTACTCATCGCGGGGCCGCGCGAGTGCGTCACGAAGGACCAGCGCCAGTAGGTAGACATTCAAGACCGCGTCGACGTCGAGGTAGGTGATCACCTCCGGAACATCGGGCGGCCCGAGTTGCTCCAGGACGGGCGGGTCGATGTCGGGCAAATGCGGCATGCGGGCTCGCGGGCAAGAGGAGAGTGCGGGGGAGGGGGGACTGTACTGCCACCGATGCGCGTGTTGCCACTGTCTGGGTGCGGTTGGCGTGGACGTTGGGACTTGTCGCGCGTAGCATGGGCAATGCGAGGACTCATGAACGAACTGGTGTTGGTGATCGAAGACGAGAAGGAGATACGCGACCTCCTGCGATACAACTTGGAGCGCGCAGGCTTCCGAGTCGCCGCCGCCGCCGATGGTGAGGAAGGGCTCCGGCAACTTTTCGCTTCGCGGCCCGATGCGGTCGTGCTCGACCTCATGCTGCCCGGACACAGTGGGCTCGAGATCCTACGCGAAGTGCGCAATGAGCCGGTCACCGCGGACCTGCCGATGATCGTGCTCACCGCACGCGCCGCCGAGATGGACAAGTTGTTGGGTTTCGAGCACGGCGCCGATGACTATTTGACCAAGCCGTTCAGCCCGCGCGAGCTGGTGGCACGACTCAAAGCCTTGTTGCGGCGTTCGCAACCTTCGCGCAGCGGGCCTGCGATCGAGCGCGGCGGGTTGCGCATCGATTCGGAATCGCGCGAGGCCTCGGTCGAAGGACGCTCGCTCTCGCTCACCCCGCGCGAGTTCGAGTTGCTCGCGTTCTTCGCTCACCATCCCGGTCGCGTTCTCACGCGCGAGGAGTTGCTGCGAAAGGTGTGGGGGTACGACTACGTGGGCGAGACCCGCACGGTGGATGTGCACGTCCGGCGCCTTCGCGCCAAGTTGGGTGAGCACGACCGGTTGATCGAGACGGTGACCGGGGTGGGCTACAAGTTCGTCGGTGCCGCGCCCGCGGCCTCGCGCTAAGCGTCCCTCGCCATGGCTCTGCCCTCGTGACCCACTCGCTCCGCGCCCGACTCCTGTTCGCGCACGGCATCGTGGTGGTTGGGGCCATCCTCTCGCTCGCATTGCTCGAAGTGGGAACCCAGCGCCGCTGGGTGGTGCAGCGTTCGACCAACGAGTTGCGGCGCGTGGCGCTCACGCTGGCGACCACCTTGGCCCCTGCGGAGTCACGCGACCTGGGCCGTGTCGCCACCGCAATCGATTCGGCGATCGCGCTTCGCATCACGTTCGTCTCACGCGACGGTCGAGTGCTGGCGGATTCACGCGCCCAAGCCTCGACCATGGAGAACCATCGCGGGCGCGAAGAGATCAACGCGGCCCTCCAGGGCCGGCCCGGGGCTGCGCTGCGAAAGAGCCATACGACCGGAGTGGAGATGTTGTACTGCGCCGTCCCGCTTTCGGGCTTCACGGACGCGGCGGTGCTGCGCGTGGCCGAGCCGCTCGACCTGGTGCGGCGGCTCGATGGGGCCCTGTTACGACTTTCGTTCTCGATTCTGGCCTTGGTGCTCGTGGCGAGCTTGGTTGCCGTGTGGTGGGTAGCAGGTCGTTTCACGCTCCGCGTCAAGGATCTCGAACTGGTCGCGCGTGCAGTCGGCCGCGGCGGCAAAGTCGTTCGGGCCGCCGAGTCGCCCGCGGATGCGCTGGGCCGGCTCGGCCGCGCACTCAACCTGATGTCGTCCGAACTGCGCCTGCGTATGAATGCGGTGCAGCGCGAGCGCGACGACCGCGAACAGATTCTTGCGCACATGACCGACGGCGTCGCCCTGGTGGATGGGGCGGGTCGAATCGCGCACGTGAACCATCCGTTCGCGGCCATGCTGGAAGCGCCGCGACCTGCCGCTCCGGGGACCCCGTTCGCCGACTTCGTCCGCATCGCCGAGTTGGATGAACTGCTCCGGGCCGCGCGCCGAGAGGGTCACACGGTTGAGCGCGAGTTGCGACTGTGGATGCCTCGCCCCCGCGTGGTGCGCGCCTCCGCCACGCCGCTCGGCGGCCCAACCCCGCAACCGGTGTTGCTTGTGCTGCACGACCTGACCGAGGCGGAGGCGGTGAGTCGCATGCGGCAGGAGTTCGTCGCGAACGTGTCGCACGAACTTCGGACGCCGCTCACGTCACTCTCCGGCTACGCCGAGACCTTGCTCGAAGGTGGGCTCGAGGATGCCGAGCACCGGGAGTCGTTCGTGCGCATCATCCGCGACCAAGCGGTGCGGTTGCACCTGTTGGTGGCGGATCTGTTGTCCTTGGCCGAGGTGGAACGTCCCGACGCGCAATTGCGCGTCGAGCGCCTTGACCTGCGCGCGTTGGCGCTGCGCCACGCGGCGGTGTTGCGCGATACGGCGTCGCGCCAGGGAGTCACATTGGGCGTGGCCGAGGGTCCGCCTGTCTGGGTCGAGGGCGACCGCGTCCGGTTGGAACAGGTGGTCGCGAACCTGCTCGACAATGCGGTGAAGTACACCGAGCAGGGGTCCGTTGAAGTTCGCGTGGGACAAGGGGGCGACCGAGCGTGGTGCGAGGTTCGCGACACCGGTCCGGGGATTCCCGCCGAGGACATCCCGCGGATCTTCGAGCGCTTCTACCGCGTCGACAAGGCGCGCTCGCGCGAAAAGGGCGGCACCGGGCTGGGGCTCTCCATCGTGAAGCACGTGGTCGCGCTGCATGGGGGCGAAGTGTCGGTGAGCAGCCGTTTGGGTGAGGGCAGCGTATTCCGCTTCGAGGTGCCGCTCCTGGCGGTCGCGGCGCGCTGACCCGGGTTTTGCACCCCGCACCAGTTTTCGGCATCTTTGTAACAAACCGGAAACATGCTGGACCGGTTGCGGAAACTTCCGCCCCCCTAGTGTTCAGGCCACAGGAGGAAGATCCCAATGAGAATCTGGCGATTTGCGGTGTATGCGATCCTGCTCACATCTGCGCTGGTATTGACGCGTTGTGCCCAGAAGTCCGATGCGCGCCCAGTGACAGTGAAGGGCAGCGACACGATGGTCATTCTGGTGCAGCGATGGGCGGAGCAGTACATGGGCGGCCACCCGGGAGCGGTCGTGCAAGTGACGGGTGGCGGCTCGGGGACGGGCATCGCGGCGCTCATCAACGGCACTACCGACATCTGCCAGTCGTCTCGCCCCATGAAAGACGAGGAGCGCGCGCAGATGAAGGCCAAGTTCGGGCGCGACCCCAGCGAGATCCTCGTCGCCCGCGATGGCCTTGCGGTCTATGTGAACGAGGCGAACCCGCTGACCGAGATCACGCTGGCGCAGGCGCGTGCGATCTATCAAGGCGAGACCGAGAATTGGAAGGCGATCGGCGGTTCAGACGCTCCGATCCTGCTGTACAGCCGCGAGAACAACTCGGGAACGTATGCGTATTTCAAGGAGCATGTGCTCGATGGGGGTGACTTCTCGGCCCGCGCCCAGACGCTCCCTGGAACGGCGGCCGTTGTGAACGCAGTCTCCAAGGACGTCAACGGTATCGGTTACGGCGGCGACGCATACGCCAAGGGCGTCAAGATGTTGGCGCTCAAGCGGGACGATGCCTCACCCGGGGTGATGCCCACGGATGCGACGATCCACGATGGCAGCTATCCGCTGGCGCGCGGCCTGTTCTACTACCTGCGAGGGGAGGCCTCCCCGCCGGTCAAGGCATTCATCGACCATTGCCTCTCGGTCGAGGGCCAGAAGCTGGTGGCCGAGGTGGGATATTTCCCAATCGCCAAGGCAGCGCCTTGAAGGGTCGCTCATTGACGATGCCTTCAGTGGCCACGCGGTCAGGGTCGGGGCCTTTCCACTGTGAGCCGAGGTTCCAGTGAGCGTGCTCCGCCCCGGCATCGACCCCCTTTCACACCGACGCCTCCAGCGCCTGCGTGAAGGCGTCATTGAGTGGGCGTTGCGAGCCTGCGCTTTCGCTGCCGTTGCGGGCCTATTGCTGATCATCGTGTTCGTGTTCCGCGAGGCGATGCCCACGCTGCTCAATCCCGCGACCCCCAAAGAGGCGAGCCTGGCCGGATTCTTTGCCACGCCGCTCTGGCAGCCCGTGGGCGATGTGCCCAAGTATGGGCTGATACCCTTGTTGGTGGGAACCCTCAAGGTCGTGATCGTGGCGATGCTGTTCGCGACGCCGTTGGCCGTGCTCGCGGCGGTATTCAGCAGCGAGTTCGCTACGCCCCGGCT
The DNA here is from genome assembly GCA_039917105.1 of Candidatus Eiseniibacteriota bacterium. GTDB lineage: Bacteria > Eisenbacteria > RBG-16-71-46 > RBG-16-71-46 > RBG-16-71-46 > CAIXRL01. Next base: position 18,216 of record JBDSKE010000215.1, read on the forward strand.
GCGCGAGGCCCTCAAGCCGATCATCGAGATTCTCGCCGGCATCCCCTCGGTGGTCATGGGGTTCTTCGCACTCATCGTACTGGCTTCGTGGTTGCAGGCGGTGACGGGCAGCTCGATGCGGCTCAACGCGCTCAATGCCGGCATCGCCCTGGGCCTGGGGGTGATTCCCACGGTCTTCACCGTGGCCGAGGATGCGCTCCGCGCGGTTCCCAAGTCCTACCGCGAAGCCTCGCTCGCGCTCGGGGCTTCGCGTTGGCAGACCGCGTGGAATGTCTCGCTTCCGGCTGCCTCGGCTGGCGTGGGCGCCGGCGTGTTGCTCGGGCTCGCACGTGCGGTCGGCGAGACCATGATCGTGCTGATGGCTTCCGGCAATGCCGCTATCACCTCGGCAACCGTGTTCGATTCGGTGCGCACGCTTTCGGCCAGCATCGCGGCCGAACTGGCCGAAGTCGTGATGGGCAGCCCGCACTATTCGGTGCTGTTCTTCCTGGGCGCGCTGTTGTTCCTCGTCACGTTCGTGATCAATGTGGCAGCGGGGGTCTTCGTCGTCCGGCTTCGCCGTCGATTGGCGGGAACATGAGCATTTCGACTTTCGACACCACCTTCAAGCCACTGCCCAAGCAGCGGCGGTTCGATCTCCAGGGCCGCACCTTCACCACGCTGGCCGGCCTTGCGGCATTGTTCATCGCGCTCATGGTCGCGGTGATCATGGGGAATATCATACTCAACGGCTGGAGTTCAGTGACCTGGGAATTCCTCTCCGGGGCACCGCGCGAAGGCATGACCCGGGGCGGGATCTTTCCTGCCATCTACGGCACCGCGCTATTGGTCCTGCTCATGGTCATGGCGCTTGTGCCGTTCGGGGTCGGCGCTGCGGTATATCTTCAGGAGTACGCTGATCAGACGGCGTGGAGCACGCGAGCAGTACGTTTCGCGGTGAACAATCTTGCTGGCGTGCCGAGCATCGTGTTCGGTTTGTTCGGGCTGGGGTTCTTCATCCAGTTCCTCGGCGCCGGAATCGACCGCGCGCTGGGTCTGGATGTGGTGTACGGCAAGCCCGCCTTGATCTGGGCCGCGCTGACACTGGCCATGCTCAATCTGCCGGTGGTGATCGTGACCACCGAAGAGGCGCTCAAGACGGTTCCGCGCGAGATGCGCGAGGCGTCGCTGGCATTGGGGGCGACTCGCTGGCAAACGGTGCGGCATGTGCTCATCCCGCAGGCCATGCCGGGCATTCTCACGGGGGCGATCCTCGCGATCTCGCGCGGTGCAGGCGAAGTGGCGCCGATCCTGTTCACCGGCGCCGCATACTTCTTGCCATTCCTGCCCAGTTCTCCGACGGATCAGTTCATGGAGCTGGGCTATCATATCTTCGTGCTCGCCACGCAATCTCCCGACATCGATGCAACCCGCCCGCTGCTCTACGGGACGGTGCTCGTGCTGCTTGCGCTCACATTCCTGCTGAACCTCACGGCCATCACGCTTCGCGCGCGCATGCGAGCCTCGCTCGCGGGGAGGAGCTGAAATGGTCGAGAAGGTCTCGAGCCCTGAATCGCCGACGCTGCAAAAACCCATCGTGCCCGAGCGCGCCCCGAGCCCCGAGACGATGGCCGCGGCAATGCAGCCGTCGCGATTGGCGACGCAGGATTTCCATTTCTATTACGGGGCACTGCACGCCCTGAAGGGTGTTTCGATTGCCGTGCCGGCCAACAGTGTCACGGCCATCATCGGCCCTTCGGGTTGCGGCAAGAGCACGTTGCTGCGGTCGTTCAATCGCATGAACGACCTGATTCCGGGCGCGCGGGTCGAAGGCCGCGTCGAGGTCTCGGGACAGGATGTTTATGCCCACGGCACCGATGTGGTGGAGCTGCGCCGCCGAGTGGGCATGGTGTTCCAGCGTCCGAATCCGTTCCCCAAATCGATTTATGAAAACGTGGCGTTCGGACTGAACATGTTGGGCTTGAAAGATCGCAGCGAGCTTTCTTCGAGAGTCGAGGACAGCCTGCGCCGCGCCGCGCTCTGGGATGAAGTGAAGGACCGGCTCGATCGCTCCGCGTTGCAACTGTCAGGCGGACAACAGCAGCGTCTGTGCATCGCCCGGTGTCTGGCGGTGGAGCCGGAGGTGATCCTCATGGACGAACCGGCCTCTGCGCTCGACCCCACGGCGACTGCGCGCGTCGAGGAGCTGGTGATCGAGCTCAAGAGTCATTACACGATTGTCGTGGTGACCCATAACATGCAGCAGGCTGCGCGCATCTCGAACCAGACGGCCTTCATGTTGCAGGGAGAACTGGTCGAGTTCGACGAGACGCGCCGGATGTTCACAAGCCCTCGTGCGAAGCTCACCGAGGACTACATCACCGGTCGATTCGGCTGAGCCTTTGCGAGAAGGGAGTTCTCATGGAACGACAGTTCGAACATCAACTCGAGACGCTGCAGCAGCAGCTCTTGCTCATGAGCGGGCGAGCCGAGACCATCATCCGGAAGTCTCTCGAATCCATGGAGCGGCGGGACATCGCCCTGGCGGAAGAGGTCTTCCGCGACGACAAGGTCATCGACCGCATGGAGATCGATATCGAGGAGCGCTGTATCCATCTTCTGGCCCTGCAGCAGCCCCTCGCTCGAGACCTGCGTCTCGTCACCTCCGCCTTGAAGATCTCGAATGACTTGGAGCGTGTGGCTGATCACGCGGTGAACATCGCGGGTTGTACACTCAACCTGGCGCGTCTTTCCGTCGCACTCCCGCTCCCCGAGCTACCGAAACTCGCCGAGGCGGCCATCGGCATGCTGCGGGAGGCGCTCGACTGCTTCGTGCGTCGCGACGCAGAGGCCGCGCGCTTGTTGGTGCGTCGCGATGACGAGGTCGATGCGCTCAATCGTTCCGTGTTCGCCGGGATGATGGCGCGCATGATCGCCGACCCGCAGCAGGTGGAGCACTCCATGACGCTCGTGCTGGTGGGGCGCAACCTGGAACGGATCGGGGACTTGGCCACGAACATCGCGGAGGAAGTCGTATTCATCGCCGAAGCGCGGGTCATCAAACACCACGCCGAGAATCCGGATCGCGAGGAATCCAGTCACAACTGATGCAACCGATCAACGCGGCGGCGCGGTCGGCAGGAGGGGGCGGCCCCGCGTCGTCCATACCCGCGGTCCGACGCGGAGCAACCAGAGTCCCCACGCCAACATCCAAAGCGCTGCCGCTACCGAATAGGCATGCATCGCGCTGCCTGCGGGCGCCCAGCCAGCGGCCACGCGAGTCAACACCGCAAGGATCACGAGCGTCAGCACCGGCCCCGCGAGCACGGTGTGTTCCCCCGCGAGTCCGTGTCCCCCGTGGCTCACAACGACGCGCGAGGCGATGCCCAGCGTGAGCAAGCCGTAACCCCCCGCGAACAGCAGATGCCAGGCCGCGAGTTGTTGTCGGGGCAGCACCGCCGCGAGCCACAGCCCGGCAAGCACACACCACCCGGAACCCCATAGACACCAGCCGAGCCGCTCGCGCCGCCCCGGTCGTCTCCAGAGTTTCCAGGCAAGCAACCCGCTCGCGGTGGCCGCGCTGGCTCTCAGCCATGCGCCCAGGGCGGGATGCCGCAGCGCCTCGCAGGCGAGCGCACCCAGAAGTGCGAGCGCGACCATGACCAAGAAGATCCGCCGAGGCTTGCGCTCGCCGGCTCGGGCGATACCGGTGATCGTGAGGGGCTCCGCCATGGCCGAGAACGTGGGCACCAGCAGGCCACCAAGGCCCAGGACAAGTGCCAACATCATCCCGAGTGAGAGCATCCGCGCGAACAGGTACGGCGCGGGCTCCTCCAGCCATCCCATGGCCGCCAGGGCACCCCCGAGCGTGCCCGTCACGCCCAATAGCAATCCCACCCCGACGAGCGAGAACTCCTCAGGCGGGGCCGCTCGGCCGAGACGGATGCGCGAGCCCAGGGAGACCAGCAGGCTCAGGAGCGCGACAGCGGCGAAGGCATGCGCCAAGGCCTCGAGCCCCAGATGGACGCTGCCCGCGAAGCCGACGATGGCGACGCACACGCGCTGAAGTTCGCCGACACGACACCGCGGGCCATGGGTGAACGCCGGCATCGCAGTGAGCAGGAATCCCGCCACGAAGCACAACTCGAAACCCTCGATCATGAGGGCGCGGTGCAACGCTGCCGGATACCCGGGTGCGCCCAGCGCAGTCAACAGCCATGGCAGCACGCCCAGGATTCCCAAGGCCGCTCCCGCCGGGAACAGCACGCGGTAGGGCTCCATGGCGACGCGCTCGGCCGGCGCGGTCACTCGAGCGTCTTGCTGAAACGTCGCGTAGCGAACCCGAAGAACGCCACGGCGAAGAGCGCGAGCGCGAGCGCCTGCGGCCAGAGCTCCTTCATCCCAACACCCTTCAAGACGATGCCGCGGATGAGTTGCAGATAGTAGGTGAGCGGTAACAGGGCGCCCACCCATTGCGCCGGTGCCGGCATGGCTTCGAGCGGGAACATGAACCCGGACAGCAGCACATTCGGCAGCATGAACAGCATGGCCGTCTGCGCGACCGAGGTCTGCGTACGACCGAGTGTGCTGATGAAAAGGCCAAGCCCCAGATTGGCGACGATGAACAGGAAGGTTGCGCCATAGAGCGCCAGCAATGGCCCCCGAATGGGGACGCCGAAGATGAAGTGGCCCGCAATGAGCACCGTGGTCATCTGGATGTAACCCACGAGCACGAAGGGCGCGATCTTGCCCAACATGATCTCCCATCTGGCGAGCGGGGTGACGATGAGCTGTTCGAGCGTGCCGGTTTCCCGTTCGCGCACCAGCGACAGGGCGGTGAGCATGATGAGGATGTTGCTGAGAATCATGCCGATGATGCCCGGCACGATGAACACCGAACTTTTGAGCGCGGGGTTGTACATCGGGCGGATGCGGACATCGACAGCGGGGCTGAGGCTCGAGGCTGCACCGATCTTGTGTTGAACGGTTTCAAGGTTCATGCGCTGGCCCACCAATTGCGCCGCACCGATGGCGCTCTGCGACGCGCTCGGGTCACTCGCATCGACCAACACCTGGACCGGCGCGGTGCGTCCGCGCTTGAGGTTCTGGGCGTAATCCGGAGGAATCACCACCGCGGCGCGTGCATGGCCTTCGTCGATCCGGCGCACAGCCTCCTCGTACGAGAACACCTCGCTGCGCTGAACGAAGTTGCCGGTCGCCGTCAAGCGCGCCACGAACGCACGGCTTTCCTGGGTGCGGCTCTGATCGAATACCGTGGTGGGCAGGTTGCGCACATCCGTACGGATCGCGTACCCGAATATCATCAGTTGAACGACGGGCACGACGAGCACCATGCGAAGCGTCGCCGGGTCGCGACGCATCTGCACGAACTCCTTGCGGACCATGGAGAACACCCGGGCGTGGTTCATGCCTCCGACTCCTGCATCGACACGAAAATATCCTCGAGCGTGCCCCCCCCGAATGCCTGCTTCACCTCGGTGGGCGTGCCCTCGGCTTTCAAGTGCCCGCGCGAGAGGAACGCCAGTCGGTCGAATCGCTCCGCCTCATCCATGTAGTGGGTCGTGACGATCATGCTCGTGCCTTCGGCGGCGCGCTCGCGGATGATCTCCCAGAACAGGCGCCGCGCGGCAGGGTCCACGCCCGCGGTGGGTTCGTCGAGGAACACCACCTGGGGTCCATGCATCATGGCGCTGGCGAGAGCGAGTCGCTGTTTCTGGCCGCCCGACATGACCCCCGCGAGTCGTCCGCCGATTTCGCCCAGCCGCATGGAGCGCTTCGCCCAAGCGATGCGTTCGGAGTTGCTTCGCAGACCATAGACGCCGGCGTAGAACTCCAGATTCTCGTCCACCGTGAGATCGCGATACAGGCCGAATGCCTGGGACATGTATCCGATGCGCGCCTTGACCTGATCGGGCTGGGTGCCCACATCGACGCCCGCCACCGTCGCACTGCCGGCGCTGGGGGTCAT
>JBDSKE010000216.1:0-10591 GCA_039917105.1 Candidatus Eiseniibacteriota bacterium
CCAACCAACTCGTGGCTCAACTCGCCCCGCCCGCCGATGGGGCGTTGCGCGCAAGCGCCGCCGATCGCGCGGCGCCCCGACTGGCAGCGCTCGGGTTGGTCGTCGAGCGCGCATTCCGGGCCAACGGAACCGATCGCGGCCATTTCGCGATGGGCGCGCCGCTCGATCCGGGCATCGGCCACGCGCTCCCCGCTCGATATGGATTCGCGCCCGAGCGCATCGTTCTGCTCGAAGCGCCAGACTCTGCACTCGCCGCTTCCGCGATGCGAGTACTGGTGAACGAGGCGCTGGTCGATTGGGTCGAGCCGCTCTGTTGGCGCACGTTGCAGATGATCTCGCTCGAGCCCGTCAACGAGCGTCTCGAACCCCAGCGCGCTGCGACACTGGATTCGTTACCGAACGACCCATTGCTGCGCGCCACCAAACAGTGGGGCCTGTACAACCTGGGCGGTCAGGGCTACTACGGCGGACAATTGCGCGCCGATGTGAAGGCACCCGAGGCCTGGCGCGTCAGTACCGGGAGTGAAACGGTGAAGCTGGCGATCGCCGACACCGGCATCGATCCCGCCCAACCCGAACTCGGTGGCCTGCTCGCGGATGGCTCCCCGCGCATCGTCGACGCCATGAATGTGAGCGGCGATGACCCCAGCGTCGTGACCGACCGCTATGGTCATGGCACACCCGTGGCAGGCGTGGCGGTCTCGCGGACGAACGACGGGCCGCACTTCAGCAACAGCGGGGTCGCCGGGGTCTGCGGCGGGGACGGTGTCGGCAATGCCGGATGCGCGGTGGTGCCCATCAAAATCACTTCCGGCGGCACTGGCTACGCCAGTTCGTGGGACATCGCCCTTGCCGTGATATACGCGGCCGACGTTGGAGCACGGGCGGTGAACTTGTCCTTCGCGGGCGAACAACCCAGCCGGCTCGAACGCATGGCGCTCACCTACAGCCTCCTGCGCGGCTGCATCGTGGTTGCTGCTGCCGGCAACAGTGGCTCGCTCGATCCCACCAAAGCCTGGTACCCAGCTGCGTACGCGCTCTCGGGTCTATGCATCCAAGTCGGGGCCAGTAACGTCTTCGATGAGCGCGTCACGTTCTCCTCGTACGGCCCCGGCTTGGACCTGGTCGCGCCGGGCGTGAACATCCAGACCACATTCATGACCTACCCCAGTGATGCGGGTGCCGTCTATGACGGCTACGTCGCCGCCTCGGGCACCTCGTTCGCGGCGCCGTTCGTGACCGGTGCGGTGGGATTGCTCGCCGCAGTCCGGCCCGAGCTCACGGATACGGATTTCCAGCACATCCTGCGCGAGAGCGCTGACGATATCGGCGCACCCGGGGTGGACTCCCAGACCGGCCATGGCAGGCTCAACCTGGCCCGCGCACTCGAAGCGGTCCACCCGCGCTTGGGGCTGTGGCATGACGAGGTGGCCGCCGACTCCTTCCATGTGGAAGGCGCCGGCATGCTCACCGTGGGAGAGCGCGGCCCGGGCACCATGGATCGTTACGCTGGCGAGGTGTATTCCTCGCGCATCGCCGCCTACGCCACCGTGGTGCTGCCCGATTCGTTCCCCAACGCCGATAGCGTCCGAGTGTGGCCGCGCATTGGCGGGACCTTCGCCGCCCGCGGCGACTTCCGCCTCGACTACTTCGCCCCCAGCGCCGAAGTCGTCTCCCGCAATGGACGCACGTTCACCCTGCGCGGCTGGCTCTATCGCATCGACGAGGACTCGTGTGCCAGCTGCGACGATTCCTATGTGCCGCTCGCACCCAGCAATGTTCGCTTCGGGTTCACCGCATTAGGCCCGGTCACGCGCCCGCTGGCGGCGCCACCCACCGCAGTCCCTGACCCCGTCCGCGCACTTCGCTTCAAGGCGGGGCCCAACCCGTTCCGCGAGGTGCTCGAGCTGTCATTGCCCAGCGATGGTACCGTGACGGTGCACGACGCGGCGGGACGCGTGGTGCGACGCTTCGCCTGCGCGCGCAGGGCGCGTTGGGATGGCCGTGATGGCACCGGGCGCGAGTCACCCGCGGGACTTTACCTGGTGCGCTTCGACGACGGGCAAGGGGCGCACTGCACGCGACGCGTGGTGCGGCTGTAGCATGCGTGGCGTTCGAGTTCCCACGCCACGCTCTGCCTGCACACGCCGACTGCCAACCCGTTTGGAGGTTCTGTCCGTGCACGCCCGATGCGCCCTCGTGCTGATCGCCCTGCCCTTGCTCGGTTCATGCACGCCCAAACCGCACGTCGCCGATTGGGCGGTGGTCCAGGAGTTGACCCCCGCGTTCCTGCAGAAACCAGGCACCACCGATCCGAACCTGGCGGTGGGCGAGGGCGGCCAGGTGGCCCTCACGTGGGTGGTACGCGACACCACCGGCGGCGCCGATGTGTGGGTCGCGGTCTCGAGCGACAGCGGATCGGCTTTTGGCGCGCCGGTACGCTTGAACCCGAAACCCGGCACCGTCTCCTCTTACATCGAGAGTCGGCCAGTCGTCGCATTCGCTCCAAGCGGAAAACTGGTGGTGGTGTGGGCTGCCAAGCGCGATAGCGGCCTGTATGCCGCCGATCTGGTCTCGCGCGCCAGCACCGATGGCGGCCGCACGTTCGCTCCGGAGGCGTACCTCAACTCCGACCATGGTGACCCGCTCTCCACTTACCACGGCTTCGTGGCGCTCACGTTCCTGGCCGATGGCCGCGCGGTCGCGGCGTGGATCGACGGACGCGGTTCCCCCGGACTTGATGAGCCCATGGCCGGCGAGATCTATGCCAGCGTCAGCGCCGATGGCGGCGGCCAATGGGCATCGGACACGCGCGTGGCAAGCGATGTCTGCGCGTGTTGTCGCATCACACTCGCCGCCGAGCGATCGGGCCACGAACCCGCACTGCTCGCGCTCGCGTATCGCGGCATGCGCGGCAACTTGCGCGACCCGCGGCTCGCTACCTTGCGCACCGACAGCCTGGGCGTGTTGAGCGACACTCTGGTGAGCGCGGACCACTGGTTCCTGCGTGGCTGCCCCAGTGTCGGGCCCAGCATCACCTACGAACGCTCTGGCGGCGGGCACTACCTGTGGTTCACGGGTGAGTCGGCAACCGACGGCACTGCGCCTCCTAAGTTGACGCCCCCCGGGGTCCACCTGGTCGCATGGCGCGCCGAAAGTGGCGCCACGGGACCCCGGCGCGCCATGAGCGACAGCCTGCGTGACGCGACGCGGCCCGTATTGGCCGACCTTGGCCAAGCTACTTTGATCGGCGTCATCGGTCACCCGCGCGCGGATAGCGCCCGCGCAGTGCTGGCCGTGCGCATGCTCGATCCGAATGGCGAGCTTGGGCCGTGGTTGTTCCTGGGATCCGGCGTTCGCGGCGCAGCGCTGGCTGGCGCCCATCCCAACCTCGCGTATGCCGCCTGGGTCGAGAAGGACAAAGACGAACCGCGGGTGCGAGTCGCGCGGATCGGACGGCGTCGCCGCTGACCCTGCGCCGACCGCGACCCGCGCCCGTCACCCGGGCCGCCGCATCGAGCATCCAGCGTGGACGCCGTTCTGAATGCGGTGATAGCCTTCGCACCTTCCCTGCACAGCTTCGACCCCTTGGCCTACCGAGGTGCCCTTGTCGCCGGAAGCATCGGATCTGCAAGCCGTTCAACAACTGAACCAGGCACGCGAGCGCATCAACACCGAGCTGCGCAAGGCCATCGTCGGACAGGATGACGTCATCGAGCAGCTGTTGACCGCGCTCTTCGCCGGTGGACATGTTCTTCTCGTGGGCGTCCCGGGGCTTGCCAAGACTTTGCTCATCTCGAGCCTGGCCAGAGTGTTGGACCTTCGCTTCAACCGCATCCAGTTCACGCCGGACCTGATGCCCAGCGATATCACCGGCACCGACATCCTCGAGGAGGATTCGTCCACCGGGCGGCGCGCCATGCGGTTCATCCAAGGACCGGTGTTCTCGAACATCGTCCTGGCCGACGAGATCAACCGCACTCCCCCCAAGACGCAGGCGGCCTTGCTGCAAGCCATGCAGGAGAAGGAAGTGACCGCCGGCGGCCAGACCTACAAGCTCGAGCTGCCGTTCTTCGTACTCGCCACGCAGAACCCGATCGAGCTGGAAGGCACCTATCCGCTGCCCGAGGCCCAGTTGGACCGGTTCATGTTCAACGTGCAGGTTGACTATCCGTCCCAATCCGAGGAAGAGCAGGTCGTCGCCTCCACGACCTCGGCCTACGCGCCCTCACTCGAACGCGTGTTGAGCGCCGCTGACATCATCGCCATGCAACAACTGGTGCGGCGCGTGCCGGTGACCGAGCATGTGGTGCGCTATGCCGTGCGCCTTGCGCGCGCTACGCGCGGCCGTGAGGACGCCCCGGACTTCGTGAAGCAATGGGTCAGTTGGGGCGCCGGTCCGCGCGCCTCGCAGTTCCTCGTACTGGGCGCCAAAACACGCGCGGTCCTGCGCGGTCGTTTCGCGCCGGGCATCGAGGACGTGCAGGCGGTTGCCCTCAGCGTGTTGCGCCACCGCGTCGTCACCAACTTCACCGCTGAGGCCGAGGGCGTGAAGCCTGATCGCATCATCGCGGACCTCTTGCAGAGCGTGCCCACGGACTGATTCGCCCGTGGCCGTTGGGAGATGCCCATGGCCGCTTCGCCGCATGGCAACCTCGAACCCAAACGCCAGATTGGACTGTACGCCGTCACGGCCATCACCGTGGGCAATATCATCGGCTCGGGAATCTTTCGTTCGCCCCACTCCGTGGCGAATGAGCTCTCGTCGTTCAATCTGGTGATCCTTGCCTGGGTGGTGGGCGGCATCCTGTCCATCTGCGGCGCGCTGGTCCTGACCGAACTCGCGGTGCAGCATCCGCGCACGGGCGGCCTGTATGTGTTCATCCGCGAAGGCTTCGGCGATGCGTGGGGCTTCGTGTTCGGTTGGGCGAACCTGTGGGTGATCAAGCCCACTGTGATTGCATCCATCACCAGCGTGTTCGCATTGTATTTCTGCCAGGTGTTGGGTCTGCCCAAAGCCACCGAGTTCGCGGTCGGGGCGGCGGCGATTCTCCTGCTCACGTTCGTCAACTGGCTCGGCGTCAAGGAAGGCGCACGCACCGCGTCGGTCCTGACCACGCTGAAGGTCGTCGGCATCGCTGGGCTCTGCGTGGCCGCATTCGTTCTGCCCGCCGCGCATCCCGCCAGCCCGCTCGAGGGCGGCCTTTCCGCATTGCCCAGCAAGCCGCTCATGGCGGCGTTCGCCGCCGCCATGATCAGCATCCTGTTCGCCTACGACGGCTGGACCGATGCCACTTATGTCGCAGGCGAGGTCAAGAATCCGCAGCGCAACATGCCCATCGCCATCATGGGGGGCACTTGGCTGGTCGTGGGCATCTACGTACTCACGAACTTCGCGTACTACCATGTGCTCTCACCCCAGGAAATCGGTAGCTACGAAGCCGTCGGGAGCGAGACGATCCACCGGCTGCTCGGCGACTGGGGCGCGCGCGCGCTGGCCGTGCTGGTGGCCGTATCCACGTTCGGGACCACGAACGGCGCGATCCTGACCGGACCACGCGTGACGCAGGCGATGGCCGCGAACGGGCTGCTTTGGAAGCCGCTCGCTGCGCTCGACGCCAAACGGGAGACCCCGACGCTGGCGTTGTGGGTGCAGGCGGGGCTGTCGTGTGGGTGGCTTTACATGGCCAATGGCTTCGAGGATGTGTCGGGCTGGTTCGTCACCACTTCGTGGTTGTTCTATGGCGTCTCGATCGCAGCGCTCTTCTCGCAACGAGCCGCCGAGAAGGCCGGCAAGCTGCCGGCGGCCAGCTATCGCACGCCGCTCTTTCCCGTGACGCCCGTTGTCTTCATGGTGGTGACCGCCGCGATCATCTACAGCGACTTCTCCGCCAGCCCGCCCTTTGCCGGTCTGGCCCGGATCGGCATCACCGTGCCGCGTGCCATGGCAGGAGTATTGATCGCCGCCACAGGCTTCCCCGCGTATTGGCTGTGGCGAGGCCGCAAGCGCGCATGAGCGATTCCCCTGCTCGCACGGGCGCGACCCGACACCATCTCGATCCGGCCGTGGTGGCGCGGCTCGGGCACCTCGATGTGCGCGCGCGACTCGTGGTGGAGGGTTTCATCGCTGGCATGCACCGCTCCCCTTTCCATGGATTCAGCGTGGAGTTCGCCGAACATCGCCCCTACATGCCGGGCGATCCGCTGAAAAACCTCGACTGGAAGGTGCTGGCCAAGAGCGATCGCTATCTGGTCAAGCAGTACACCGAGGAAACCAATCTTCGCTGTCATCTGTTGCTCGACCTCTCGGGCTCGATGGGCTTTCGCTCCCCGCGCGCCTCGATGAGCAAGCTGGAATATGGCCGCTCACTTGCCGCGGCGCTCGCCTACCTCATGCTGGGCCAACAGGACGCTGTGGGCGCCATGCTGTTCGCGGAACATCCGCTACGCTATGTGCCGGCGCGCAGCGTGCGCTCGCACCTGGATGTGATCCTCAAGACGTTGAGTGAAGGCGAACCTCAGGGCCGTACGCGGCTGGGGCCCGCGCTGCACGAACTGGCCGAGCGCATCAAGCGTCGCGGGCTCGTCATCCTACTGAGCGACCTGTTCGACAAGCCCGCCGAGGTGCTGTCCGGCCTGCAGCATTTTCGCCACCGGCATCACGAAGTGGTCGTGTTTCATCTGCTCGACCCCGATGAGGTGGAGTTTCCCTATACCGACACCGCCACGTTCGTGGACATGGAGAGCGGAGAGCGGCTCACCACCGAACCTTGGGAGATCGCGCAGCGCTATCGTGCCCGACTCGCGGAATGGCAATCGCACTACGCGCGTTCTTGCCGCGAGCAGCGTATCGACTACGTGCCGCTGGACACGCGCACGCCATTCGACCGCGCGCTGTTGGCTTACCTCGAGAAACGGGCCAAGTTGCTGTGACGTTTCCCTCGCTGGCCGCTCTCGTGATCACCGGTGGCGCGGCGCTGCTGGTCGCGATGCTCGCATTGTTGGGCCTGGCACCCGGTGTCCCGCTGGAATCCAAACACCTGCGCGAGATGAAGAATCGGCTCGAGGTCCCGTTCACCTACGAAACTCTCAGCTTCGCCTCTCACCGCGCCCTGCCCAGCGGCGTGGGGGTGGGTGAGTATTCCGCCTCCGAGCGGCATGCGGTGACCATGGAGGGCAGGGTGCAACGCATGCTCATCGCTGGCGACGGCGACCTGCACCTGGAACTGAACAGCAGCGTGCTCGAAGGCGCCATGACGGACTCGGCGTATGTCTCCTGCGAGATCACGCCGGGCTTTCGCCTCGGATCTGAACGCTGGCGGTTCGAACCACTGGCCGAGGTATTCCGCCCGCGCCACGGCAGTGCCACCCCCTGGGAGGGAGGGCCGGCGCGCGTGCGCGTGAGTGGTTGGCTCACCTATGACGTCCAGTACGCGCGACTTCCCAGTGCATGGCAGGTTGAGCATGGCGCGCCGCGCTTGAGCGGGTGGGAGATTCATCCGGTGACACGCATCGAACGGTGGGATGAGGCTTTGCAGGGGTTTCGGGAGGTGCCGCGATGAACTTCCTGAACCCGCTCTTCCTGTTCGGGCTTGCGGCCGCGGCCATTCCCATCCTGATCCATCTGTTCACGCGGCGACGCCCGCGCGAGGTGCGCTTTTCGACGCTCGAGTTCCTCGCCGAAGTGAACCAGAGCGAGATCCGCCGCCTGAAACTGAAACAATGGTTATTGCTGCTATTGCGGACTCTCGCCGTTGCCGCAATCGCACTGGCGATGTCGCGCCCGGCATTGCCGGGCGGGGCGGGGCGGCGCGATGAGGCGTCCACCACGCTGGTCGCACTCGTGGATGTCAGCGGAAGCATGGGCGCGCTGGCGGCAGATGCCAAACCGCTCACCGCGACCGCGCGTCGAGTGGTCGAGAGCCTGCTTGCCACCATGGGCCCCGCGGACGAGATGCTGCTGATCCCCTACGATCGGACGCCGCGACCCCTGAGCGAGCGGCCGCTCGCCGACGCCGGCCGACTGCGTTCGGCCGCGCTGGCACTGGCCCCGAGCGCTTCGACCACTGACCACATCGCGGCCCTCACGCTCGCGGCGCGGGCCCTGGGCGAATCGCGCTCGCTCAATCGCGAGATGTTCTGGGTGAGCGATTTCCAGCGCGCGGGGTTTGCGGTCAGCGGCGATGCATCACCCTCGCGATACACTGCGCCCAGCGGCCCCTGGGATGCCGTGCGTGTGTATCTGGTCCCCATGATCCCGCGCAGCCGCGCAAATGCCGCCCTCACCGATGCCGTACTGGTCCCAAGCGAAAGTGGCGTGGCGCTACAAGTCACGGCGGAGGCCTTCGGCACGACGCCCGGCGATCTCGCCGTCGAGGCGCGCGCGATCGGCGCACCCGGCACCGGGTCCGCCAGCCTGGGTCGCGGGTTCCTCTCGCTGGGCGAGCGCGGCCGCGCCGAAACCTTGGTCCCACTGTCGCGCCTGCCCGAGAACGGCGGCGAGGTGCTGTTGCCTGGCGACGCGCTCTCGCTCGATGACCGGCATGTGTTCGCCGCAGGCCGGGCTGGAACGCTGCGAGTGCTTCTGCGCGAGGATGGCGCACCCTCGCCATTGCGCCTCGCACTCGCTGCCGGCTCGCCCGCTTCAGGCCTGGACCTGCGCGTGGTGGATGCGGCGGCATTGGCACGCGATGCCGGCGGCGTGGATGCGATCGTGATCGGTGACGTGCAGAGATTGGGCCCGGCCGAACTGCAGGCCGTGCTCGACTTCCATCGCAGCGGCGGCGGCCTGCTGCTGGTTCCCGGTACCCGCGCCGACGTGGACTGGTGGAACACAGCGCTGCTGCGCGAGTTGGCCGCCGGCAGCACGCTCGGCCCGGTCGACGAAGCGCCCTTGCGAGGATCGTGGAGCTTACAGCGGAGAGTTGCGGGGCACGCAGTGCTGGAGGGTTTCCCGGCGCGACCTGGCGAGCCCTTGTCTTCGGCGCGCTTCGCGCGCGCGCGAGGTTTCATCGCCCCCTCGCAAGCACGCATCCTGTTGGAGTTCGGTCCGGCACACGCGGCATTGGTCGAGGTCGATCGCACCCTGGTACTCGCCACCTTGCTGGACCCCGAGTCGAGCGACTTCGCCGTGAGCGGAGCATTTCTGCCCTTGTTGCACCAGTGCGCAAAAGTGTTGGGGAGCGGCACTGCGGCGGCTTCGCTCGTGCCGGGCGAGGTGTATCGCGTGCCCGCCACCACTGGCGAGTGGCGCGTCGAGGACGAAGCCGGACGCGCCGTGCCGGTATCACTCGACGCCAAGCGCGGCACCACGCGCCTGACGACCGCACCCCTCGAACAGCCGGGCCTGTATCGGGTCTACGACGGCGACCGCTTGCGCGCGAGCTTTGCGGTGAATCCTGATCCGCGCGAATCCAACCTCGCCTCGCTCGAGGAGCCTGCTCTATTGGCGGCATTCCCCCCTGGACGCGCCAAGGTGCTGCGTACGGGAGAGGACCTGGCGGCGCGCGTGCGCGAAGCGCGTTATGGTCGCGAGCTGTGGCCGTGGTTCGTGATGGCAGCGCTGGTGTTGTTGGTGGCCGAGATGGTGATCGGCCGCATCGGTACAAGCCAGCGCTCCCGTGTAGGATTGGAAGCATGAGCACGGACGCTGCGCACGTCGACCCCTTGTCACCTCGGCATCTGTCGCCGCTTGAAACCCTGGGCCGCGGCTTCGACGTGCTCCGCGCCGACCTTGGTCCCGGCATCGGACTGGGGCTGTTCGCCATCGCGTTCCAGTTCGTGGGGGTGATCCCCTGGATCGGGTGGCTCATCGCGTTGTTGGCCACCCCTGCCGCGACCGCGGGGTGTTATCGCTATGCGCTCGAGGCGGTGCGCGGGGAGAAGCCGGTTTTCGAGGTCGCCCTGAGCGGGTTCAGGCATTGGTGGCTCGCGACCACCACCTTGGGTCTCTCTGTCGCGATCCCGATGCTGGCCGCCGCACCACTTCTGGGGGTGGCCGGCGCGATGGGCGTACTCAAGTACATGAGCATGCAGGCCGGGCATGAGGACCTTGGCCATCCGAGCCTGATCCCGGTGCTCATCGCATCCGTCGTGCTGTGCGGTCCCGTTGCCCTGTGGCTGACCTACCGATTGATCTTCGCGCCGTTCGTGGCAATGGACGAGGGCGGGTACGGGGCGCTCGCAGCGGTGAAGCGCTCTTGGGAACTGACGCGCGGCAATTGGTGGCGGGTATTCGGGTTGCACCTGATTCTCGGTCTCATCGTGATCGCAGGGGCGTTGGTCTTTGGCGTGGGGTTGATCGCCGCCCTGCCGGTGACTTACTTCGCGCTCGCCCACGCTTACGAACAACTGCGCGCGCAGACCGACGCGCGGTCGGCTCGCAGGAGTTAGGCGCCCGTCACGGAATGCAGAACGGGCGACGCCTCAAGGCGCCGCCCGTTCTGCATTCCGTGACGGAGTCGAAACTCACTTCTGATCAACCTTCACATTCCGTGGCAGCACTTCGGGATTGAGCACCTTCAGTTCGACGCGACGATTGCGGAGCATCTCTTCCTGGTTGAGCTCCTGGGTCTCCGGCTGCGTCTCTCCG
>JBDSKE010000217.1:0-14050 GCA_039917105.1 Candidatus Eiseniibacteriota bacterium
CGTGGCCGTGCGTTGATCGACCCAGAACGATCGCTCTCGATGGGGCTGGACTCGGTCCGTGATACGGCGGGTGTGCGGGGGTCGTTCGATGAGTTGCGTCCGGGTGCGGACCAAGCCTACGAAATCATTCCCGACATCTTCGCGTTCTCAAGATTCGGCTACAAGGTCATCCGGCTCCGCCAGCCGATCCCGTCCAATAGCAATCAGATCCTGGCGGCCACGTACCGGGCCGTTCCCATCGATCCCGCCACCGGACTGGCGAGTTCCGACACCATCCGCGTGGGCGGGAACATCATTACCGAGGCGGGGGCGGATTCCGGTGCCAGGGTGCTCAAATTGCTTCGGGTCCCACGCAGCTTCCAGGGCGTGACCACGGATGGGTTTTTCGACACGACGAGCACCTTCGACTTGGTGCGGGAGCTGGAGCTCAAGAATTTCTATAATCTGCAGGGTTTTGGGATTGACCCGCAGAGTTTCGAACTGTCCATCCAGCGCACGCAGCAAGAGCCCCCTATCACTGCCGTCGCCGTCGGCGACACACTCGTGCCCTATCTCGAGGTGTTGGGACTCGACAACTTCGATGAGCGCAACAGCACGCCCCAAAGAGGGCACGATGGTGAGGTCGACGGCGCCGCACCGAACTCGCGCCAGCGCCTGTTCGTGGACTACAAGAATGGCATCCTGCACTTTCTCGATCCGCGCCCGTTCGCACCGCGCATCACCTCACCTGGAGCGCTCCCGTTCGATCTTCTGGCCGATGCCGTGCTCTTCCGGCGCGCTCGCCTGGACGATCCGAGCAATCCCGACCGGGCCCCCAACCCAGAAGCCTATGAACGTCTCAATCCACTCTCCGATGTGGCGGATTACTATATCAATGTGGAGTTCTCCGCGGCGCGAGGGGGCGGCGAGATCACGCTGGGTCGCGGCAACCTGATTGAAGGCTCGGATGTGGTCACGGTCAATGGCGAGCGCTGGACGCGCGATCGCGACTATACGATTGACTACGACTTGGGACGTCTGTCGCTCAAGCGCCAGCTCGGTCCGTCGGATCAGCTCAATGTGGACTATTCCTACGCGCCACTGTTCCAGCAGGCGGGGCGCACACTGGTGGGCAGCGCGTTCCGGTTGGAGGGCCGCGACAAGAGCTTGGGTGGCGCGTTCATGTATGAGAGCAAAGGCGCGCAGGACCTGAGGCCGCGCTTGGGTGAGGAACCCTCGCGCACCGTGATCACTGACCTGAACTCCGATTGGCGATTCCGGCCGGCATTCCTCACGCGACTGGCGGACCGGCTGCCGGGCGTGCGCACCTCGACGCCCTCTGAGCTCAATGTGCAGGCCGAGGTCGGGATGTCGTTCCCGAACCCCAACACGCGCAACGAAGTGTTCATCGACGACATGGAGGGCGTGCGCGACGCTGTCTCGTTGCCCATGACGCCGGAACGTTGGAGGTGGTCGAGCGTTCCCAAGCGTGCAACCTCGATCGTGGCCGGGCGCGCCACGTTCGCCCAGTCCTTCCTCGACCTGCCCTTGCAACACAACGCCGAGCTCCACTGGTACTCGCCGCCGAATGTGGTGAAGGAGCGGGACCTGCGTCCGCGACTCTCGGATGCACAGGGCGCGCAGAATCCCCGTCAGGTGCTGGCGTTGTCGGTGCCGCGCCGCCCGAGCACCGCCGATCTTGCGGACACCCTGTGGGCAGGGCTGACCTACCCGCTCGATCAGGTCGGGATCGACCTCTCTCGCTCGCAGTTCATCGAACTATGGGTGAACGACTTCGCCGATCACCACGATTCCGGCGTGATCCCGCCCATCGATCGCCTGCGCGGACTGAACGTGAAACTGCATGTCGATCTCGGCGTCGTGAGCGAGGACATGATGCGCGCGCCGAATCGCGAACCCAATGGCTTCCTCGACTCTGAGGACAAGCGGCCGCGCGACAATCAGCTGATCGTCACCGACACGAACAACGAGGACACGGGCTACGATGGCAAGCTCAGCAAAGACGAATCCCCGACGGCGGTCGCCGACCTGATCACCGCGAACCCGGCGGAGGATCCCGAGGGCGATGACTTCCACACCACGGATAACAACTTCAAGGAAATCGATCCGCGCCGCTACACCACCACGAACGGCGTGGAGGGCAACAAGACCGTGTTGCCCGTCCCGGACACCGAGGACCTGAACCTCAATGACAACTTGGACCAACAGGAGGATTATTTCGAGTACACGATCCCGTTGGGCGATGCGAACAGCCCTTACCTGGTGACTGATGTCCGCCGCGACTTCGTACTGGCGGATTCCTCCAACGGCTGGCGCCGCTACCGCATCCCACTCACCGACAGCCTGAGGGTTCAGTTCGGTTTGCCGGATCTGACGATTGCGCGTCACGTCCGCGTCTGGCTCGAGGGCATGGAGAAGAGTGATTCGACCGGCGCAACCGAGCGTCGGCCATTGCTCATGCTCGGTGGCGTCGAGATCGTGGGCTCGCGCTGGCGCACGGCCGAACTCAGCAAGAATCAGTCGGACACACTGCTCACGACGGTCACGCTCAACTCGGTCAATACCGTGGACAACGCCGATATCTACGTGGCGCCGTTCGATCCCGGCGAGACCCGCAATGGCAGCCAAGCGCTCACCCGGCGCGAACAGTCGATCGCATTGGAGTTCAAGCGCCTTGCGCCGCAGGACACGCTCGAGGCCTACAAGACATTCTCGCTCGAAGAGAACTATAGCCGTTACGGAAAGCTGCGCTGGTATGCGTCGGCGTTCCGCGTTCCCGGGTATGACCCGGCCACCGGCGAACTGTATTACTACCTGCGCTTCGCCTCGGACGAGCAAGGTCGCAACTACTACGAGGTCAAGCGGCGCCTGCCAAAGTCGTCGGAACCCCTCAGCATCGCGTGGGAGGACATCCAGGTCGAGCTCGCCAAACTCTCGTCCTTCAAAACGGAGCTGGATTTTCCCAAGACCGATCCGGTCCTGTACCGCGCGCTGTTATCAGAAGCCGGGGATTCGCTCGTGATCAAGGGGCGACCCTCGTTCACGCGTCTGCGGCGCATCTCATTCGGCATCATCAACGCAAGTGCGACACAGACCTACGAGGAAGGGCAGTTGTGGTTCGACGAGTTGCGTGCGACCGATGTCGCCAAGGATGTGGGGGTCGCCAACCGCGTGCTGGTCAATGGCAAGGTCGCGAACCTGTTCGATTACAACGTGGCCTGGAACTCGCGGGACGCCGATTTCCTCTCGGTGGGTGAGACGCGCGGCTCGGGCAATCGCCAGACGCAACTCGCCGTGACATCGCGATTCGATACGCACCGGTTCTTCGAGGGCACCGGAATCAATCTGCCCGTGAGTTATGTTTACAATCTCAATTCCTCGAAGCCGCGATTCACCGCCGGCGATGACGTGTTCCGCTCGGGTGCACAGCAGGAGGCGAGCGAGACACGCGCTTTGTCGCGCAGCCTGAGTACGAACTACTCCCGCGTCTGGAGCGAGCGGTCGAACCCATTCTTGCGCTACACGATCGGTGGCGTGACCGGCAATATCAATCGCTCCCTCACGGATTCGCGCACGCCCGTGAGCGTGTCGCGATATGAGTCGGTCAACGGCGGGCTCGGTTACAGCAGCGCATTGCGCAGCCTCTTGCGATTCGGGCTGCCGTTCAGCAAGACGGCGAAGTTCTATCCGCTGCCCGAGCGCGTCTATGCCAACTACAATGTGGGCACTTCTAAGAACGTCACGCTCACACGCGCCACCGACGGTTCCGGTGACCTGTTGCCCACCAGTTCGCTCAGTGGCCGCAGCGGCCGCATCGACATGGGGATGGACACGAAGCCGATCGAGTTGTTCAGCCACCATGTCGAGGCGAGCCGCAACTTGTCACTCGAAGGTGTGAGGAACGACAAGGTGGCGGGGCTCAATCTGGGCCGTGTGGTCGCATGGCGACAGAGTCTACGCTCGGGTTATACGCTGCAACGGGGCGCGTGGTTGCGACCCTCGCTCAACTGGCAATCCAACTACAGCCAGAACAACGATACTCAGTCCAAGGACCTCGGGGTTCGGGCGATTGCAAATGGGCAGACTGCCACCATGAACTGGGATCTGCCGTTCGATCGTTTCGGCGCCACGACGAGCCCCGCGCAACCGCCTCGGCCAGTGCAACCGGACTCCGGGGCCCAGGCTGTACAGGCCAAGAAGGTGGCGCACCACCTGCGTTGGCAGAGCTTGGTCCAGCGCCTGGGCAATGTCTCCACCGATCTCTCGATCACCCGCTCCACGAGTTATTCGCGCGTGACGGGCACCCCCAGCATGCTGTACCTGGTGGGTCTGGCGGAGAACCCTGGATTCGGCGACACCAACGGATCGACCGAGGCGATCTTCGGCAATACCGAGCAACGGGGCCTGGACTGGCGCACCGGTGCACGAACGCGCATTCCACTGGTCTATGGCAGCGTGGTGAGCGCGAGGATGAGTTTTGGGGACCGCACCAACGTGGCGAATGGCGTGGTGAGCCGCCAGAAGGAGGCGCGCTTCCCGGACTTCGAGTTGGAGTACGGCCAAGTGGCGCAGGTCCTGCGGCTCAGCAAGCTGCTGAAGAACCCGCAGCTGCGCTCGGCATTCTCGCGTTCGACCTCGCAGGACTTCCAGTATGGCCGTGACGAGAAGATCGCGTCGGCCTCGCGGGATGACTACCGCCCGCTCATCTCGGTGCGCGGAGGGTTCAATAACGGTGCCCAGGCCGACATGCGAATCGATCACTACAACTCCACGCGCCAGGTGTTCCAAGGGGCGACCGCCACCCAACGCGACCAGAACACCGATTTCAATTTCACCCTCAGCCGATCGTACTCCCAGGGACAGAAGGTCACCTTCCTCGGCAAGACGAGTACCATTCGCAGTAGCGTGAATCTGCAACTGGCGACGGTCTATTCTCACCGCAAGGCGGGCACAGAATTGGCCTCCGGCGATATCCAGAGTCCGGTCGATGACACGCGTCTCTCGTTGAACACCTCGGGCAGTTATGGATTCAGCAACAATGTGACGGGGAACATGACGCTGGGATTCAGCGAGAATCGCGACAACACCAAGAAAGTTGTTCGTCGTAGTGTGCGCGTCGAAGTCCGCGCGCAGTTCACTTTCTGATGCGTCGGCTCATACGGCCCTTGCCCGTGCTGATGGTCATGCTGGCGCTGCCGGCGGCTTGTCGCGAGCACCTCGCGGTGGATGGCGCGCGCGCATGGAAGCGGGTCGAGTACCAAGTGGCTCAGGGGCCGCGCATCTCGGGGACGGCCGGCAATCTCGCGGTGCGCAATTGGATCGCCAGCGAACTCGAGCGCTTGGGCGGCCGGCTCGAGCAGCAGGCATTCGTGGACTCCTCGTTGGGCTACGCCTTGCCGCTCACCAATGTGATCGGCCGGTTCGGACCAGACGAGGGCCGCCGGATCCTGTTGTGCGCCCACTTCGATACGCGTCCCTGGTGCGACCAGGACCCCGATACGTCCAAGCGGTCTCTGCCCGTGCCAGGCGCGAACGACGGCGGCTCCGGCGTTGCGGTACTGCTCGAAGTGGCCGAACTCATGAGCCGCAAGGCGCCTGCCATCGGTGTGGACCTGGTGTTCTTCGACGGCGAGGACCTGGGCAACGCCGAGAACGGGGAGTTGTTCTCGCTCGGGGCCAAAGCCTATGCGGCTCGGCTGCCCGAAGCGGGGGCCAAGGGTCGCCCGATCGCAGGGTTCCTGTTCGATATGGTCGGCGACAAGGATCTGGCCATCTACCCCGAGGGTGGCTCGGCAGTGCGGGCCGCCAATCTGGTGGCATTGGTATCCGAGGCCGCCTCGGCCACCTCGGCGCACTCGTTCCACGGCGAGGTGCGCTACACGATCATCGACGACCATGTCCCGTTGCTCGATGCAGGACTACCGACCGTGGACATCATCGACTTCGATTACCCCGCTTGGCACACCCACCGCGACACCCCGGACCAGGTCAGTGCCGAGAGCCTGGCCGAGGTCTCCCGGCTGGCCGCGTGGCTGGTCTACCACTCCAGCCTGGCCCGGCCCTAGCCCCCCGGGACCTTTCCGATCCCGGGCCAGTGATCGGACGGCCCGAGGCATCCCGGCTTGCGGGAAGCGGGCCCCGTCGGTTACTTTGTCGGTCAGGAGTGGGGCAGGTATGCCCACTCCTTTCTTTGTCTTTGTAGGAGTGAAAGTGGAAGTCCGAGAGGAAGTTCGCCTCCTTGCGCTGCCCTTGGCGGAAGAGGCTGGCTATGAGTTGGTGGACGTGGAACAGACATCCCTGGGGCGTCATCGGATCATCCGGGTCTATCTGGATAAGCCAGGGGGGGTCGCCATGGAGGATTGTGTCCATTTCAGTCGGCAGTTGTCCGACGCGATTGACATGAACCAGCTCATTCCCGGGGCCTATCACCTTGAGGTGAGCTCTCCCGGGCTGGAGCGTTCGCTGCGCACGCTGGACCATGTCCAGCGCTTCTCGGGTAGCCAGGTCATGCTCTCCACCCACGAGCCCAAGGACGGCCGTCGCAACTTCGACGGGGTGCTGCTCGGTCCGGTGGATGGGCGGGCGGGTGTTCGCTTGGAGGATGGTGTGGAACATTGGTTCGAGTGGGCGGAGGTCAAATCGGCCCGCCTAGTGGTGGATCCGTGGGAAGGTTTACGGAACCCCAAGGGCCGAAAGCCGGCGGAGCACCGCCCGCGGGGAGGGGTCGATGAATAACGAGATTTTGGATGCCTTGAGCCAGATCACGCGCGAAAAGAGCGTCGATCGAGCCATGCTCATCGAGACGCTCGAGCAGGGATTGGCGAGCGCGGTTCGCAAGAAGCACGGCGCGACGGCGGATGTGGAAGTGCAGTTCAACGATCGCAGCGGCACGCTCGAGTGCGCGTTGCGCATGGCTGTGGTCGAGAACGTCGAGGACCCTGCTTTCCAGTGGCCGGTCGAGAAGGCGCGCGCGCACAAACCGGACGCCCAGGTGGGCGATATCGTGCGCATCCCGCTGCCCATCTCCGAGTTCGGTCGCAACGCGATCCAGACCGCCAAGCAGGTGCTGATCCAGCGCGTGCGTGAGGCCGAGCGCGAGCGCGTGTTCAAGGAGTACTCCGATAAGATCGGCACGTTGGTGCGCGGAATCGTGCAACAAGTGGATCGCGGCAATGTGATTGTGAAGCTCGATTTCAACGAGGGTTTCCTGCCGGCACGCGAGCAGATCCCGCGTTCGTACCATCGTCAGGGCGACTATGTGCGCGCCGTCGTGATCAACGTGGACAAGTCTGCCAAGGGCCCGCAGGTCATCCTATCGCGCACGCACCCGGACTTCCTGCGACGCTTGTTCGAGAGTGAAGTACCGGAGATCGCCGAGAATATCGTCGAGGTGAAGGCGGTGGCTCGCGAGGCGGGAGCCCGGTCCAAGATCTCGGTGTTCTCGACCGATGCCCGAGTCGATGCAGTGGGTTCCTGCGTTGGGCTCAAAGGGTCCCGGGTGCAGAGTATCGTGCGTGAACTGGGCGGTGAGCGGATCGACATCGTGCCGTGGTCGACCGACCCGGCCGTGTTCGTCTCGCGGGCGCTGTCGCCGGCCCGTGTCATGGATGTCAAAGTGCTCGAGGCCGAAAAACGGATGATGGTCGTGGTCGCGGATGACCAGTTGTCGTTGGCGATCGGCAAGGGCGGCCAGAACGCAAGGCTTGCGGCCCGCCTGACCGGCTGGAAGATCGACCTGATCAGCAAGAGCGAGGAGAAGAAGCGCCATGACCTCGAACGCGCAAGCCGCATCGAGGTGGAGGTGCTCGAGTTGGGTGAGGCGACCACCGAGAAGCTCATCAGCGGTGGCATCGAGACCGTGCAGGAATTGGTGGCCACCCCTCTCGACAAGTTGATCGAGATCCCGGGCATCGGTGAGAAGACTGCCGAAAAAGTGCTCGCGACAGCATTGGAATACCTGGCGGCACATCCACCGGTCGCGCCGGAAGCCGAGGCTGCGCCCGACTTGGAGTTCACGCCAGAGATGGAGGCGGGCACCGACGACATCGATCTGGATGGCGTCCAGGTGCCGGCCTCGACAGTCGCCGCGGAAGGAGAGCCCCATGCCGAATAGCCCCGCGGCCAAGAAGCTGCGCGTATACGAGGTCGCCAAGGACCTTGGGATGTCGAGTGACGTGATCCTGCAGATCTCACGCAAGCTCGGCATCGAAGTGAAGAACCACATGAGCACCATCCCGACCGATGTGGTCGAGAAGGTCCGCACCGAACTCGCAACCGAGAAGGCGGCCGCTCGCTCGCAGGTCGTGAAGCAGCAGGAGCACGAAGCTCAACGTGCGCGCGATGATCGCGCGCGCGATGATCGCATGCGGGCCCAGCAGGCGGCCACTTCGGCAATTGCTGCAGCGGCGGCTACTCCGTCAACTTCCCCGCGCGTTCCGCAGTCTTCGCAGGATGCGCGCAACAATGCAACCCGACCGGGCCAGGGTGGAGCTCGCCCGGGTTATCAGGGCACACGACCGGCGCCGACTTCCACGCGTCCGCCGGGTGCGCCGAGCAGCCCGCGTCCAGGAGGCTTCAGCGGTGGTTCCACCGGTGGCGCTCCGCGCACGGCGGGCTACAGTGGTGGCGGCCAAAGTGGCGGCGCACCGCGCGCGGGAGGCTACAGCGGCGCTCCCACAGGCGGTGGAGGTGCTCCGCGCTCGGGCTACGGTACGGGTTCGAGTTCGGGCCAAGGGAGCGGTCGTCCGGGTGGTTTCGGCGGGGGCCAGGGCGGTGGTCGTCCCAGCTTCGGCGGCGGCGGACCGGGTGGCCCGAGTGGCGGTCCCGGCGGCCGTGGTCGAGGTGGGCGTGATCGCAAGAAGAAGAGCAAGGTCGACGAGAAGGTCGCGGCCGAGTCGGTTCGCAAAACCCTCGCCAGCCTCGACACTGCCCAAGGGCGGCGCAAGCATCGCCGTCGCGACGACGCGACCGGGGCCGAGATCGTCGAAGAGGCCAAGCTGTTGCGTGCGGCGGAGTTCATCACCGTCGCCGAACTAGCCAACATGATGCAGGTGCGGCCACAGGAGGCGATCGCGGCGTGCATGCGCATGGGACTCATGGCCACGATCAACAAGCGCCTCGACAAGGATTCCATGCAAGCAGTGGCCGACGAGTTCGGCTATGAGGTCGAAATCGTCTCGGAGTTCGGCGAGGAAGATGTCGACACCACAGTGGAAGAGGTCTCGGCCGATAAACTCAAGCCGCGCGCGCCGGTCGTCACGGTCATGGGTCATGTCGACCATGGCAAGACCTCGCTGTTGGATTACGTGCGTCGCACGAATGTCGTGGCCGGCGAGTCCGGTGGGATCACACAACACATCGGCGCCTACGAAGTGACGGTGCCGAGTGGACAGCACATCACATTCCTGGACACCCCTGGCCATGAGGCGTTCACCGCCATGCGTGCACGTGGTGCGCAGGTCACGGACGTTGTGGTGCTCGTGGTTGCGGCCGATGACCGCGTCATGCCGCAGACCATCGAGGCCATCGATCACGCCAAGGCGGCGAACGTGCCCATCGTGGTGGCGATCAACAAGTCGGATCTTCCCGCAGCGGACCCGGTGCGCATCAAGACCGAGCTGGCGGGCCACGGAGTCGTGGTCGAGGAGTTCGGCGGCAAGTATGTCTGCGTGGAGATCTCGGCCAAGAAGGGCACGAACATCGACAAGCTGCTCGACATGATCCTGATCTCCTGTGAATTGCTCGAGCTCAAGGCCGATCCCAATCGCCGCGCCAAAGGCGTCGTGCTCGAGGCTCGCGTTGAGCAGGGGCGTGGCGTCGTCGCCAGCTTGCTCGTGCAGAGCGGTACATTGCGGATCGGGGACCCGTTCGTGGCCGGGCATAATCATGGGCGCGTGCGAGCGATGTTCAACGAACGCATGCAGCCGGTGAAACAAGCGGGCCCGTCGGTGCCGGTCGAAGTCCTGGGTTGGGCGAGTACGCCGGGCGCCGGGGATCTGTTCGTTTCGCTCGAGGATGAGCGCGAGGCACGCGAGATTGCGGCCAAGCGGGCGGCATTGCATCGCGAGCACGAGTTCCGGTCCGCCAAGGCGGTCACGCTCACCGACTTCTACTCGCAGTTGGCCTCAGGCGGCCCGAACGAACTGAAGATGGTCATCAAGGGCGACGTGGACGGCTCGGTGGAAGCACTCGGCGAGTCACTGCAGAAGCTCGCCACCCCCGAAGTCGCCGTGCGCATCATTCGCCAGGCGGTGGGTCAGATCACCGAGTCGGACGTCCTCCTGGCCGCGGCATCGAACGCGATCATCGTGGGCTTCCATGTGCGCCCCGACGTCAAAGCGCGCGAGATGGCGGAACGCGAGAAGGTCGAGATCCGCCTGTACGACATCATCTACAAGGCTGTCGAGGAGGTGAAGTCCGCCCTCGAAGGCATGCTCAAGCCCGAACTCAAGGAAGTGGTGCTTGGCGTGGCCGAGGTTCGCCAGGTCTTCCATCTTTCCAAGGGCTCGGTCGTGGCCGGTTGTATGGTGACCGAGGGCAAAATCTCGCGGAACGAGAAGATCCGTGTCATGCGCGCCGGTGAGGCTGTGTGGACGGGCCGCATCGAAGTGCTCAAGCGGTTCAAGGACGACGCGCGCGAGGTCCTCACGGGCTTCGAGTGCGGCGTCTCGCTCGGTGGCTACAACGATGTCGCTACCGGCGACAAGTTGGAGTCGTTCACCGTGCAGGAGCTGGCCCGTACACTGTAGTATCGGTCCACGAGCGGCGGCCCGTCATGACCGGCGGGTCGCCGCATCGTCTTTTGGCAGGAGAGTGTCGAATGAGGATCAGGCCCGAGAAGGTCGCGCATCTCATGCGCCGCGAGGTCGCTGATATCCTCGAGCGGCGACTGCGCGATCCGCGCGTGACCGCGCGTGTCAGCGTCACCGATGTCGAGATCACCCACGATCTCGCCTTCGCCCGCATCTTCGTGATGGTGTCCGGCGAACCGGCTGAGCGTGACATGACGATGGAGGGGCTGCAGCGGGCCGCGGGATTCGTGCGCCACGAACTCGGCGACCGGATGGGTCTGCGTGAGGTGCCCGAGATCCGCTTCGTCTATGACGATTCCCTCGATCGCGGCGCCCGCGTCGATGACCTGCTGCGCAGGATCGAGAAGGGCGAGATCGTGGACGATGAGGACAAGGGGTGAGTACAGGCTCACCCGCTCGCCCGACGCCTCGGCTTGCGCCGCGGGTGTGGGATGGCTTGCTTCTCCTCGACAAACCGGTCGGAATCACCTCGCACGATGTGGTCGCACGCGTGCGACGGCGGCTCTCGATTCGATGCGCGGGCCATCTGGGAACACTCGACCCGGGCGCGAGTGGCCTGCTGGTCGTGGCGCTGGGCGCCGCCACGCGCTGCTCCACCGTGTGGCAGGGTGGCGAGAAGACGTACGAGGCGACTCTGAGATTGGGGGTGGTGACCGACTCCCAGGACCTGCAGGGTGCGGTCCTCGCGACGAACTCCGTTGAGGTGGACGAGGCAGCGCTTCGCGCAACGTCGCTCGGACTGGTCGGCGAGATCGACCAAGTGCCACCCATGGTCTCCGCGCTCAAGCACAAGGGCGAACGACTGTACGCGATTGCCCGGCGTGGCGAGACCGTGGACCGACCCCCGCGCAGGGTGACGGTGCATGAGTGGCGTTGGCTCGACTTCAGTCTGCCGCAGGCGCGTTTCTTGGTGCGCTCTTCAGGCGGGACCTATATCCGCACGCTGGCACACGATCTGGGTGCACGGCTGGGGTGCGGCGCGGCCTTGGTGGCGTTGCGCCGCTTGGCGAGCGCGCCTTTCACGGTCGCGCAGGCCTGCGCGTGGGAGGATCTGGACGCGCTCGAACCGTCCGAAGCACTGGCGCGGCACGGCATCGGCTTGGATCAGGCGCTCGCTGCGGTGCCCCAGGTGACGCTCGATCTCGCGGGTGCTGAAGCGATGGGCCGCGGTCAAGCCGTGCGCGTTTCGCCGCAGGGCGCGCCCATCGGCGCGGGCGAAAGGTCCGTCGTGTTGCGGGATGGAGCCGGTCATGCCCTGGCCCTGGGAGAGCTGCGGGCGCAGACCGAGGGCGTGGCCGCATATCCCCAGGTGGTATTCCCCTGGGCCGTGCGTCAGGGCCGTCAGGCGTGAGCGTCGCGGTTGCGGTCGGGGTGTTCGACGGGCTGCATCGCGGACATCTGGCCCTGTTCGACCGTGCCCGCGCGCGTGCCGAGGGGGGCCGCTGTGTCGCGATCAGTTTCGACCCGCATCCCGACACGGTGCTCGCCAAGGAGTTCAAGGCGTTGGCGCCCCTCACGCCGCTGCCCGAGAAGCAGGCCCTGCTCGCGCGCATGGGCGTCGAATTGCACGTACTGCCGTTCACCCGCGAACTGGCGGCGCTCTCACCGGAAGCGTTCGTCGAACAGTACCTGCGTGCGCCGTTCGCACCCGCGTGGCTCGTGGTGGGCGCCGACTTCGCGCTTGGCCGCGGTCGCGCGGGGAATGTGGAGCGCCTGCGCGAGATCGGGGCGAGCTCCGGTTTCGAAGTGGAGTCCGTGCCACTCCTGTCCTGGGGTGGGTCGGCAGTCACCAGCACGCGCATCCGGGAGGAGCTGGCGAGCGGGCGGGTCGCAGTAGCGGCTGACCTACTGGGGCGACGGTATCGCCTCGTGGGGACAGTCGTGCACGGCGAGAAAGTCGGCCGGGCCATGGGTTTCCCGACCGCGAACCTTCGGCTTCACGACGAGAAACTCGTCCCCGCATACGGCATCTATGCGGTCTGGGCGCGACTCGTGGGTGAGTCGCATTGGCGCCCTGGGGCGATGAGCGTCGGCATCCGACCGACTTTCGGTGGTCAGGTCCGCACCCTGGAGGTCCACCTGCTCGACTGGGCAGGTGACTTGTATGGCGAAGAACTGGAGGTGGCGTTCGTGGATCACCTGCGGCCGGAACTGCGGTTTGACTCGCGCGAAACCCTGATTGAGGCCATGGAACTCGACGTGACCCATACGCGCCAACGACTTATGGCGGCATCCCCCGAGCCCGCCACTACCGACTGAGGGCGACCATGTCGCCCGGATACCGGGCACGGGCACGTCGTGGGTGGCCCCGGGCGTGCCGTTCTGATACATTGCCGCGTCACTCCGTCCGCATTGGCGGAGGTTGATGCACCATCCACGCTCCGTCCGCGGAGACCTGACACTCCCGGACCTGGGGCTGCAACCCCACCCCGCTGGCAGGAGATCCTTGCTGTGACGCTCACGAAGGAGCAGAAGCAGGGCATCATCGAGAAGTTCAAGACGCACGAAGGGGATTCCGGTTCGCCGGAGGTCCAGGTCGCTCTTCTCACCGAGAAGATCAACTACCTCACCGAACATTTCAAGGTTCACAAGCGCGATCATGCATCGCGCCGCGGGTTGCTTCGCATGGTGGGCCAGCGGCGACGATTGCTGGATTACCTGAAGGCGACCAAGGTCGACCGCTATCGCAAGGTCGTCAAGGATCTCGGACTTCGTCGCTAGGAACATCCTGGCGACCAGGAGGCGCGGCCCAACTCGGGCCGCGTTTCTGTAAGAGCGGGGAAGGTCCCTGCTTGACCCCCCGGGCGTCGCACGCTCGGACGGGTGGACGTGATGACGAGGGTCGTCATCACATGCGAGAAGACAGGAAGCAAGCATGGCTGAACAAAAGGTATCCGTGGATCTCGGTGGGAAGGAACTCACCATCAGCACGGGCAAGTGGGCCAAGCTGGCCGGCGGCTCTGCCGTCATCCAGTTGGGTGGCACCATCGTCCTCGTCGCTTCGAGCGCTGCGAAGTCGGCCAAGCCGGGCCTCGACTTCGTCCCGCTGACCTGCGACTACCGTGAGCGGACGTACGCCGCGGGCAAGATCCCGGGCGGCTTCTTCAAGCGCGATGGCGCTCCCAGCAGGAAAGAGGTGCTCAGCTCGCGCCAGATCGATCGTCCGATCCGACCGCTGATGAGCGACCAGTGGTTCTACGAGACCCAGATCATGGCGACGGTGGTCTCCTCGGACCAGG
>JBDSKE010000218.1:0-9702 GCA_039917105.1 Candidatus Eiseniibacteriota bacterium
CCTCGGTGTCTATCTGTACGGGTGGGATCGAGTTTCCCCTCGCTGGCATGCGTTCGCGGGCGTGGTGGTAGCGGTGAGCGGTTGTGCATCCGGATTGTTCGTGGTCTGCGCGAATGCATGGATGAACGCCCCAGCTGGTTTCCGCATGGTGAATGGGCAGCCGACCGATATCGATCCAATCGCGGCGCTGCTCAATCCCGCGGCGTTCCACCAAGCGTTGCACATGACGCTGGCGGCTTATCTGTCGGTCGCAGCCGCAGCCGCGGGCATTCACGCAGCCCTGTTGTTGCGCCGGCCGGACGATGCGCTGCATCGGCGCGCACTGTCGATCGTGCTGCCGGTGTTGTGCGTAGCCGCATTCCTGCAACCCCTCTCGGGTGACCTCAGCGCCAAAGCCGTGGCAAAGCAACAGCCCGCCAAACTCGCGGCGATGGAGGGCCATTGGAGGACGGAGCGCCGCGCGCCGCTGCTGGTCGGAGGAATCCCGGACGAGCAAGCCGAAGTCACGCGCGGGGCGATCGAGTTGCCGGGCATGCTCAGCTTCATGGCTTTCGGCGACTTCAACGCCGAGGTGCGCGGGCTCAGTTCGTTCCCTCGCCCGGACCGGCCGCCCGTACTGATCCCGCATCTGGCGTTCCAGGTGATGGTGGGCAGCGGTTCGCTCCTGGCGGCGATGGCCGTGGCGATCGTGGGATTCCGACTTCGCCGTCGCGGCCCCACGCAGCATCCGCTCATGTTGCGCGCATTGGTGCTGGTTTCGCCCCTGGGGTTGATCGCACTGGAGGCCGGTTGGGTGGTGACCGAGGTGGGACGCCAACCATGGATCGTGCAGGGCTTCATGCGCACCCGCGACGCCGTGACCCCGGTGCCGGGCCTGTGGCTGCCGCTCAGCGTGATCGCGGCGCTCTACCTGTTCCTCGCCGTCGTCGTCGTGGCACTGCTCAAGCGCGAGGTCTTCGCGGCTTCGGAAAAGGATGGGCCCAATGTCCGGTGAGCTCCTGCTCGCGGGCGTATTGCTCGTGGCCTTGGCGCTCTATCTGCTTGGCGCCGGCGCGGACTTCGGCGGGGGCATCTGGGACCTGCTCGCCAGGGGCCCGACAGCAAAGCGCCAACGCGACCTCATCGCCCACGCCATCGGCCCCGTCTGGGAAGCGAATCACGTCTGGCTCGTGCTGATCGTGGTGGTGTTGTTCGTGGGGTTCCCGCACGCCTTCAGTGCGATGGCGACCGCACTGCACCTGCCGCTGACGCTCATGCTGATCGGCATCGTCCTGAGGGGATCGGCGTTCACCTTCCGCACCTATGATTCCGGGCGGGACGATGTGCAGCGCCGTTGGGGCCGCTTGTTCGCGATCGCCAGTGTGGGTACGCCATTCATGCTGGGGGTGTGTGCGGGAGCGGTGAGCTCGGGCCGCTTGCGCGTCGATGTGCTGACGGGCGAAATGCATTCGGACTTCATCACGCCATGGTTTTCGCCATTCCCATTCGCGATCGGCGCCTTCGCGTTGGCGCTTTGCGCGTTCCTTGCTGCCAGCTATCTCACCCTCGAAACGCAGGAAGCCGACCTCCTTCGGGCTTTCCGCTCACGCGCCCTGGGTGCCGCACTCGCATGCGGCGTGGCGGCGTGGGGAAGCTTGTTGCTGGCCCGCACCGAGGCACCGCACCTTTACGCGGGACTGATGCACCGCGCCGGGGCGCTTCCATTCCAGTGCACAACCGGCGTGGTCGCCCTGGCGGCGATCGTCGCCCTATGGCGCAAGCGCTACGCGAGCGCTCGCATGCTTGCCGCTGCCCAGGTCTCGCTCGTCGTCCTGGGCTGGGGCCTGGCGCAATACCCGTACTTGATCGTCCCCGACCTGACGCTCACGAACGCCGCCGCAGCGCCGCAGGTGTTGCGGGCGACTTTGATGGTTCTGGCCGTGGGCGCGCTGGTGCTGTTCCCAGCGCTGGGATATCTGTTCATGGTGTTCAAGCGGGGGACGGGTCGGCGGTGACAGGTCACTTGGACGCCATACCCAGAATTTCATCGAGCAAGCGCCATGCTCCCTCCACGGTCAACCGGGTCAGGCAGCGCAGGTCGCTGCATTCATCCCGGTGGCAGGGGCTGCATTCGACCCTCGCATGGTGAACGCGATGACCTTCATCGAGGGGGTAGGGGAAGAACATGGCGGGACGATTGCGGCTCATCAGGCCGAGCGTTCTGGCGCCAGCGGCGACGGCCGTGTGCATCGGGCCAGTGTCGCCGCAGACGAAGGCGGAGCACAACGACTGCAGCGCGACGAATCGTGTGAGGGGCCAATCGGCGATCACATGGGCGCGGCCGGCAGGCAGATCGGCGGCCACCTGTTCGGCGGCAGCGCGTTCTCCCGGGCCCGCAGTGATCAATGCGATCGTGTCGTCGTGCGCGGCGAGCATCTGTCGGGCGAGCCTGGTGAAGTTCTCGGGAGCCCATCGCCGCGTGGGCCAGCGGGCGCCGGGGTGGAAGCCAGCCAGTCGCGAGGCGTCGGGAATGCCCAGTGTGCGCAGCGCCCCGCGGGCTTCGTCGCGCCACGCGGGGGCCAGCTGCAGCCGGGGGGTTGTCGGTCGCGAAGGCGCGGGCCACCCGAGCGCTGCGAGCGACGCCAGATGGAAACCCGTGGCGCTCAGTGTGCGCGGTCGCGAATGGTGCGTGTATATGGCTGAGCGCCAGCCCTTATTCGGATAGCCCACGCGGCTCAAGGCGCCCGAGAGCGCAGTCCAGATGGCGGTGCGCGGGTTGCAGAAGCAATCGAACACCACCTCAGGCGCGAACGCGCGGATCTCCCTTACCAGCGTCCTCGTCTCTCCCAGCCCCGGCCGGGGGGGGACCGCGATCACCTTGGCGAAGCGGGCATCGCAGGATAGAAGCGGCGCCAGGCCGCGTTCCACCACGTAGGCCACCTGGGCCATCGGAGCGGCCGCGCGGGCGGCCTCCACCAGCGGCAGCGTCAGGCAGACGTCGCCAAGGAAGCGCGGGCGAACGAACATCATTCGGCGCACGGAGCGCGGGTCAACGAGCGGTCGGGTCATGGGCTGGGGTAGGATGAACGCGAAGCTACTGCACACCCGAGCCCAGCCGCCAGCCCAGAGGAGCATGCCGTGAGTGAGAAGCAGCCGGCCATCGAGACCCGCCTGATCCATGGACCGCACCATGCTCAGCGCGGGCCCGTGAGCACGCCGGTCGTCCGCTCGGCCACGTTCACATTCGATTCGCTCGAGGCGATGGCAGAGCAGCAGCGACTCGGCGCGGCCGGCTCGTTTTACCAGCGCAATGGGCATCCCACCACGCGCGCGGTTGAGGAAAGACTTGCGGCGCTCGAAGGCAGCGAGGGGGCATTGCTGTTCCCCAGTGGCATGGCCGCGATCTCGGCGGTGTTCCTTTCCATCATGCGAACCGGGGACCACGCCGTGTGTGTCGATCCATGCTATGGGGGAACGCAGGCGTTCCTGGAGTGGGCCAGGCACCACATGGGTTGGGACCACACGCTGGTGGACGCGCGCCGCCCCGACACGTGGGAGGCCGCGTTCCGTCCGAACACCCGATTGCTGCACCTGGAGACGCCGATCAATCCAACGCTGGTGGTGTTCGACATCGCGCAAGCCGCCGCGCTCGGCAGAGCCAAGGGCGTGAAGGTCACCATCGACAACACGATCGCCTCGCCGCTGGGCCAGCAACCCCTTTCACTCGGATGTCACCTGGCGATGTACAGCGCCACCAAGTCGCTCTCGGGCCACAGCGATATCCTCGCCGGCGCGGTGATGGGCGCGTGGGATGACCTGCAGCCCGCATACGAAGTGCGCAAGGTGTTCGGTCCCACGCCCGACCCCGACATGGCGTTCCTGCTCGAGCGCAGCCTGAAGACCATGGCGATGCGCGTCGCCACGGGCAACGCCAATGCGCTCGCGCTGGCAGAGCGGTTGCAACAACATGCGCGCGTGGTGCAGGTGTTGTACCCCGGGCTCGCTTCGCATCCCGGGCATGCGATCGCGACCAGGCAGATGAGTCTGGGTTTCGGGCCGCTGCTCGGTTTCGAAGTCGTGGGAGGGGCCCAGGGCGCGCTCTGTGTGGTCGAGGCGCTGCGTCTGGTTCGGCATGGCGCCAGCCTTGGCGGCGTGGAGACCCTGTGCAGCCTGGCCGCCCACACTTCGCACATCATGTTGGGGCGCGAGGGGCGCGAGCGAGCGGGGATTCCCGAGGGCCTCATCCGGGTCTCGGCCGGCTGCGAGGCGGCGGTTGACCTGTGGGCCGATCTCGAGCAGGCATTGGCCCGCTTGCCGGACCATCTTGAGCACGTGTTAGACTCACCACCGCTTTCCGCCCCGCATGACCCTGACCGGAGGTAACGAACCGTGAAGCGTCTCGCTTCGGTGTTCATCTCGTTCGCGTTTCTCCTGCTCGCCAGCGCGGTTTTCGCCGCTGGCAAGGCTCCTGCCAAGCCCGCCGCGCCGCCGCCTGATAGCCTCGCCCTCCTTGAGAAGGCTGTGGCGAAGGACTCCACCAAGTTCGACAACCTCTATAAGCTGGGTGTGATGTACTTGGAGCGCGAGAAGATGCCCGAAGCAGCACGGGTGTTCGCAAAGGCGAACAAGCTGAAGCCCCGCCAGGTCAAGGTGCTCGTCAACCTCGGGGTCGCGCTCGACGCGGTGGGCCGGGCGGACGAAGCGCAGGCGTTCTACAAGGATGCGCTCGTGGCAACACCCGATGACTCGGTGGCCATGTGCCGCTTGGCCAGCTCGCTGTACGCGCAGGGCAAGTACGACGAGGCGATGGGCGACCTGCGCACGCTGATCCAGAAGAAGCCGCGCTCGCATTGCGCGTACTTCACCATGGGGGTCGCATTCGCCGATGCCGGCATCTACCGCGATGCCATCCGCATGTGGCGCAAGGTCGTCGAACTGGCTCCCGAATCGCCCGAGGCACTCTCGGCCAAAGAGAGCATCGAGGTGCTCGAGAGGTTCCTCGCGGGCAAGTGAGGCCGCGGATATCGTGATCTACCTCGACCACAACGCCTCCACACCGGTCCGCCCCGAGGTCGCTCAGGCCATGCATCTGGCCCTGAGCGACCTTGGGGCGAATCCTTCCAGTAGCCACCGCGAGGGCCAGCGCGTCCGGGCGGCGCTGGAGCGGGCGCGCGCGCAGGTTGCGGCCTTCGCGGGATCCCGCGTGGACGAGGTCGTGTTCGTCTCGGGCGGCACCGAGGGCGATCACCTGGCGGTGATAGGCGCGGCGTGGGCGCGAAGGGATCACGGGCGCCATGTGGCTTTCGCCGCGGTCGAGCACCACGCGGTGCATGGGGCGGCCGAAGTGCTCGAGGAATTGGGGTGGACGCACGAGGAGCTGCCGTGCGACGCGCAGGGGCGGACGCGTGTCGAAGCGATTGATGCCCTGCCTGCGGGCACCACGGTCGCGTCGGTCATGCTCGCAAACAACGAGACGGGTGTGGTGCAACCGGTGCGGGCACTCGCCGATCGTGCTCATCTGCGCGGCATGCTGTTGCATTGCGATGCGGTCCAGGCCATGGGCAAGCTGCCGGTCGACTTCGCCATGCTCGGCGCGGATTTCCTCGTGCTGTCGGGGCATAAGTTCGGCGGACCCAAGGGCGCGGGCGCGCTCATCGTGCGAAACGGCGTGCCCATGCAGCCATTGTTCCGCGGCAGCGCCCAGGAGCATGGCCGCCGCGGTGGCACCGAGAACGTCGCGGGCATCATCGGGCTGGGGCTGGCGTGCGAGTTGGTGGCACACGACCTGGCCGCCCATGCGGAAGCCATGCAGGGGCTACGGCTGCAGTTCGAGCAGGCGTTACTCGCCGCGGTGCCCGATGCAATGATCCACGGCCGCGATGCCGAGCGCCTGCCCAACACGGTCAATGTCTCATTCTTGGGCGCGCGCAGCGATCACCTGTTATTGGCGCTCGATGCGCGCGGCGTTTGCTGCTCGGCGGGCGCGGCCTGCGCCAGTGGGGGCGTGGAGCCTTCGGCGGTGCTGCGCGCCATGGGGGTTCCGCGCCAATGGGCCGTCTCGGCACTGCGGTTCTCGCTGGGACGCGGCACCACGCTGGCCGAGTTACACGCGGCGGTCGTACATGTGGCCGATTCGGTGGAGCGCATTCGCGCTGCGGGGGTGAGCACATGAGCGGGATGCGCGTGCTGGCGGCGATGAGTGGCGGCGTGGACTCCGCGGTTGCGGCGGCGTTGCTGCATGAGCAGGGTCATGCGGTCACCGGCGTCACGCTGCGCTTGGCCTGCTATGGCAAGACCCCCATGAGTCCCAAGGCGTGTTGCACGCTCGACGCGATCGATGATGCCCGGCGCGTGGCCATGGCGCTCGACTTCCCTTACCACATCATCGACGCCGAAGATGTGTTCAAGCACCGCGTCATGATGCCCTTCGTGGACGACTACGCCAACGGGCGCACCCCGTATCCATGCGCGCTGTGCAATCAGCACCTCAAGTTCGGCGATCTGGTGACGCGTATGGAGTTGGTCGGCGCCGATCGTCTGGCGACCGGACACTACGCGCAAGTCCGGCCCGAGGCCGATGGATCATTCGGGATGTACCGAGCGGTCGATCGCGACAAGGACCAGACCTATGCACTGGCGTTGATCCCCTACGCGGTGCTGTCGCGGGTACTGTTCCCCTTGGGCGAGTTGAACAAGCGCGACGTGCGCGCACACGGTCAGCGGATGGGCCTGACGTGTTGGGACAAAGCCGAGAGCCAGGATCTGTGCTTCGTGCCCGACGGGGATTACGCGGGCTACATCACCGGGACACTGGGTGACCTGCGCGGCAGCGCGCCGGGAGCGTTCGTGGATGCTGCGGGCAGGCGGCTGGGCACGCATCGCGGCTTGATCCATTACACCGTCGGCCAGCGCAAGGGCCTCGGCATCGCTGCCTCCGAGCCGCTGTACGTATTGGCGATCGACCCGACGGTCAACGCGGTCACGTTGGGGCCGCGCTCAGCGCTCGAGTCACCCGGACTCGTGACCGCGCCATTCAACTGGCTCGCTGCCGCGCCGCCCGCCGATGGGACGCCCGCATGGGTGCGCATCCGCTACAACCATGCGGGCGCCGAGTGCACCGTGCATCCGTGTGCCGATGGCTCGGTCGAAGTGCGCTTCCGGTCGCCGCAGAGCGCGGTCACTCCGGGCCAGCTGGCGGTGCTTTACCAAGGCGACCGGTGCCTGGGTGGCGCGAGCATCGCGCATGCCCTCGCGGCCCCTCGGCCCGCCATGACCACGGGCGCGCTCGCATGATCACCCCCATGC
Source organism: Candidatus Eiseniibacteriota bacterium (assembly GCA_039917105.1). Taxonomy (GTDB): domain Bacteria; phylum Eisenbacteria; class RBG-16-71-46; order RBG-16-71-46; family RBG-16-71-46; genus CAIXRL01. Next base: position 7,285 of record JBDSKE010000218.1, read on the forward strand.
AGACGCGGACGCTGACGCGCTGCCTGGCTTGCGGAGGTGGGCGGCTCGCCGCGTTGCCCATGCGCTACGAGCACTTGGGGCAGGCGTTCCCGGCCGCGCGTTGTCTGGACTGCGATTTACGCTTCCTGCGCGTGCAGCCCGAGGGTGAATCGCTGGCCCGGCTCTATTGGGCGGAATACTTCTCGGTGGACTACCGATGCGGGCGCAGCGACACCCACTCGTTCGATGAGTCAGCATTCCGCGACGAGAACGCTGGCCTGCTCAAGCGATTCGAACCTTACAAGCCCAAGGCCGGCCCGGCCCGCCTGAGCGAAGTGGGCTGCGCGAGCGGCTGGTTGCTCAAACACGCGAGCGAAAGGGGCTGGCAGGCGCGGGGCGTCGAGTTGTCCGAGCATGCGGTCAAGCACGCGCTCGGAATCGGGGTCGAGGTGGTGCAGGGCACTCTGGAGGATGCGAAGTACGCGGACGCCTCGGCGGATCTGCTTTACATGGGCGATGTGCTGGAGCACGTTTCCGATTGTGGTGCGACCATGCGCGAGGCTGTGCGCGTGTTGGCGCCGGGAGGAGCATTCTTCCTGCGCGGCCCCATCACCACGCACTCACTCGCGCGCGGCCTGGGGCTCGCCATGTACGGCGCGCTCGGTCGCGACATCGTGCTGCACGAACCGCCGTATCACCTGTGGGAGTTCACGCCAGGTTCGCTTGCCCGACTCATGCACACGGTGGGGCTCGAGGTGATACGCATGGATCAGTCCAAGATCCCGCCCGGTCGCCCCCATGGCCGCAAGAGCGCGTTGCAGTCGCTGGTGATGGCGGGAATCGACTGGGTGAACATGCCGATCACCCGCGTGTTCAACGCCTTCGGTGACCGCGTCATCATGGTGGCGCGCAAACCGCTCGGCTGAATCTCAACTTGTCGCCGGGTTCATTCTCACCGATGCTTCGCTTTGCACGAGCCGAGGCGCCTCCTGCGATGCATCGAGTCGTGAGTCCCGATCTGCCTCATCCCATCTGGAGGAATCATGAGCCGCATGTTCCGCCTGACCGCCGCTGTCCTTTCGATTGCCACCCTCACCGGGGCAGCCATCGCATTCGCCGCAACCACTCGGCCCGGCCATGCCAGCCGAGTGGCCCGGGGCAAGTACCTTGTGAACCTGATCGGATGCAACGACTGCCACACACCGGGCACTTTCTACGGCTCGCCGGACATGGCACGTTTCCTCGCGGGCAGCGAGATGGGATGGGCCGGACCGTGGGGCACAGTCTATGCCGCGAATCTCACGTCGGATTACGAGACCGGACTGGGCAAGTGGAGTGAGGTCGAGATCGCCAAGGCGATCCGCACCGGCAATCGTCCCGATGGTCGCCAGCTCGCCCCGATCATGCCGTGGATCAGCTTCTCGAACATGACCACAGCCGATGCCATGGCGGTGGCCGCGTACATCAAGTCGTTGCCCGCGGTGAAACACGCCGTGCCCGCGCCGGTGGCTCCCGGCGGAACGCCCACGGGTCCGGTCCTCTCATTCCCGCCGCCCTCGGCGTGGGATGCGCCCCGCACGCCGCCGCAGGTGCACTAACACTCATCGCTGTAAGAGGCGGGATGGGCCGCGCCGTGGCAGGCGCGGCCCTTCCTCGATCCGGAGCGAATCGGCAGGGATGGGACGCCGTGACCGGAAGACGCTGGTGCGCACGCCTGGCGCATATCCGGTTCGTTGTCGCCCGAGGTTGGTGCGCAACTGGTGCGTCGCGGGGACCTCGATCGTCAGGGTCCAGGACTGCGGGCCCACACCCGTCATGCACGGGAACGCGGCGCTGGCACCGCCAAAGGCGAAGGCTGACCGCAAGCGGGCGCGCCGTCCACGGCCGGTTCGCACCAAGCCTGGCGCGGAATCAGGATACGCGCCGTCGAATGCCACCCGGATGCACAGGGGCCCGGCTGCGATATCGCGTCTCGCCTCGAGTAAGAGCGTACCCGCGGGCCGCTCGCCCCAGACCAGGTCGACCCGGCCCTTCCCGTCCACCAGTTCGATCCGCGAGGGTTCGAGTCCGCGCGACTCGAGTGCGATCCGCCGCGTGGACTCGCTCAACGTCACGAATAACTCGGTTGCACCGCGGTAGCGGTCCCGTTGCGGATGCAGTTCCAGGACCACACTCTGCGAGTCCGCCTGGACGGCTTCGCGGCCCGCGGGGCCGGTGCCGAGCAGGGTGAGCAGGAGCAGCGCGCAGGTCATGGTGTGGAGATTGACACTTTCCACGGGCGATGCCTAGGGTCGACTCGACATGCACCCCGCCCCGGATTCAAACGCCCCCGCCGTCGAAGCCCGCGGATTGCGCCGTGTGTTCAAGGCGAATCGAGGTTCTCCCGAAACGGTCGCGCTCGCGGGCGTCGACTTGCGCATCGAGCGGGGCGAGGTTTTC
>JBDSKE010000219.1:0-17341 GCA_039917105.1 Candidatus Eiseniibacteriota bacterium
GAATGCTGCGCGCCTCACATCCCTTCCGTTTCTACGAACTCGCTTTCACCGCGCGAAACCACCACCGCCGCGGCGAGATCGCCGGTCACGTTGAGCGTGGTGCGGCACATGTCGAGCAGGCGGTCCACGCCCAGGATCATCCCGATCCCCTCGACCGGCACGCCGACCATGCCGAGGATGAGGGCTACGACAGGTAATGATCCCGCCGGTACGCCGGCCGTGCCGATACCGCCGAGGATGCAGATGAACACCACGGTGAACTGTTGCCGGAGCGACAGATCGATACCGTAGAACTGGGCAAGGAACAGCACCGTGACACCCTCGAACAACGCCGTGCCATTCTGGTTCGCGGTCGAGCCCACGGTCAGAACGAAGCGGCTCACGTGCGCGGGCAATTTCAGTTCGCGTTCGGCCACCGCGAGCGAGGTGGGCAGCGTGGCATTGGATGAGGCGGTCGAGAAGGCGGTGAGCATGGCCTGACGCACGCCACGGAAGAAGAACACCGGGCTCATGCCGCCGAACCACGCCACGCTCGCCGAGTAGACCACGAACTGTTGCAGCGCGAGCGCGAGCAACACGACTCCCACATAGGCACCGAGTTGTTGCAATACTTCCCAACCCAGTCGGGCGGTGAGCGTGAAGGTCAGGCAGGCGACGCCAAGGGGAGCCACCCGGATCACCATCTCGAGCAGGCGCATGGTGATGTCGTACAGCCCCTGCAGCGCTTCCTCGAAGCGCCGGGCGGCATCGCTGCGGGTCGCAGCGAGCCCGATGCCCAACAGCAGTGCGAACACCATCACGGCGAGCATGTCGCCGTCCGCCATCGCCTTGATGGCGTTGCTCGGGACCAGCCCGACCACGAAGTCGATGCCCGTCGCTCCCGTCGCAGGTGCCAGCGGCGGCGCGGCACTGGCCTGCGCGAGGAGCCGGGTCTTGAGTTCGGGAGAGAGGCCATCGCCCGGCCGCAGGGCGTTCACCAGCCCCACCCCGATCAGCACGGCGATGGTCGAGACGATGACCGTGTAGGCGAGCGTCTTGAGCCCGATACGCCCCAACGCCTTCAGGTCGCCCAGCCCGGCGACCCCCAGGGCGAGAGCCGAGATCACCAGTGGCAACACCAACACGAACAGCAGCCTCAAGAAGATGCGGCCGATCGGCTCGGTGACGAACTTCACGAACGCCTCGAGGGCGGGGTTCCCCGCAAAGACCAGATGCGCGATCGCGCCGAGCATGATGCCCAGGGCGAGGCCAGCCAGCATGCGATACGAGGGCCCTAGTCTCATGGCCGCGCAGTATGCTGGGCGAGTGTGGAGGCGCGCAACGGGGCATTCCATTGAAACGAATGGGACACGCGGGAATAGTTTGGAATGCGGTATGCTTTTGGCATCATGCGCCCCGGTTTCATGGCTCTGGCCTTCCTATCGTGCTGCTTCGCGGGTGCTTCGCGCACTGAGGCGCAGAGCGTTCCCACGGGTTTTGTGAATCAATCCGTCGCCGCCGGACTCGATTTCCCCGTCGCGCTCGAGTTCGTTCCGGACGCGCTGGGCCATGTGAGGCTGCTCGTGGTGCAGCAGTTCGACTCGCGCATCCGCCTCGTGCGCGATGGCGCCGTGCTCGGTGACGTGATGACGGTGCCCGCTGTGGCGGTGGGTGAGGAGCGCGGCTTGCTCGGGGTGGCGCTCGATCCCGGATTTCCCGCGCGCCCCTATCTGTATGTGCATTGCGATGACGCGAGCGGCTCGAGCATCCGCATTTCGCGCTTCACGCTCAGCGGTGACTTGCTCGGCGCCGGCACCGGAGTGCTCACGGCGGACCCTGCGTCCCGCTTCGACCTGATTGCGGATGTACCTGACTTATTCGGCAACCACAATGGCGGTACGGTCCGATTCGGCCCGGACGGTCGCCTCTATGCCAGCTTCGGAGAGGACGCAGATCCCTGCGGCGCCCAGGACAGCACGCGCTTGAAGGGTGTGATCCTGCGCCTCGATGTGAATCGGATCCCATCTGGTCCGGGTGCGGCGACGCGCGCCATGGTGACTCCCGGCGACAACCCTTTCGCCGCCAGTCCCGATTCGAATGCGCGGCTGGTCGCGGCGTTCGGCCTGCGCAATCCATTTCGCTTCCAGATCGACCCCGTGCGTCGCTGGTTGGTGATCGCAGACGTGGGGCAGGGCGCGGTGGAGGAACTCGACCTCCTTCGCATCGGCCCGGGCCCTGCTCCCGGAAGTGCGCCATTGGGCGCCGATTTCGGGTGGCCGTGGTTCGAGGGGAATAATGCATTCTCGACCTGTCCGAATGGCAACAGCGCGGGCTTGGCCGGCCCGATCGCCACATATGGACATAGCGCTGGATCGGGCGCAGCGATCATCAGCGCAGGCGCGTATCACGCCGTGACCGGCGCCGCTTCCAACTGGCCGGCCATGTATGAAGGGGATCTGTTCTTCAGCGACTACTACACCGGAATGCTGCGACGCCTGCAGCAGGGCGCGGGCAGTTGGTCCGCCGGTGCCCCGGTCGAGGGGCAGCCGAATCCGAGTGATTGGGGTACTGGCTTCTCCTCGGTGAGCGATTATCGCATGGGCCCCGACGGGGGCCTGTGGTATGTGCGGCAGTCAGTGAACTACCAATCCGGCACCGGCAGCGTTGGCCGCATCGTGTATGACTTGAACTCGCCGCCGCCCACGCCGACCGCCGCCTTCGTGGTGCGCGTGTTCGCATCGCATCCGCAGCCCGCTGTGGGAAGTGTCACCCTCGATATCGAACTGTCCGAAGCCTCGCCGGTCCATCTGAGCGTTTTCGACGCGCGAGGGCGGCGCGTGCGTACACTGCTCGATCGCGTGGCCGTATCCTCCGGCTACCAGGGTGTGAGTTGGGACGGCCGGGACGACGATGGCCACCGGGTATCGGCCGGGCGTTACTTCGCCCAGCTCGAGGCGCGCGGGATCCTGCGCCGGCATACCATCACCCTGCTGCGTTGATCCAAAGGGCCGTCGGCCCGACACTTGCTTGACAGAGCCTTGTCAGCGACCGCGGATGCCCTTCCAGTCCGTGCTGGTGTCTGCACATGCCCGCCGATAAACTTCATCCAGTTGCGTAGCCCCCTATTGTATCCACATGCGATGTAGCGACCTACGAGAGGCCTCGCGCAATGGAACAGGTTCTCCGAAAGCACCCTTCTGCATGCCGTGCGGCCATTGCGCTGATTTACAGCGTCGTCGTCGTTTCGTCTGCGAATGGCCAAGCAACAGTACCCACGGACTTCACCGACCAGTTGGTTCGAGGCTCGCTGACCCTGCCCACGGGGCTCGCATTCGTCCCCGATGCAGGTTCCCGGGCCGGGAGGCGACTGTTCGTCGTCGAGCAGAACACTGCGCGCGTGCGACTGCTCGTGGATGGCGCGCTCGGCGCCGTGGACCCCTGTGGCGTGATCGCGAATACCACCACGGTAGGCGGCGAACGGGGATTGTTGGGTATCGCGGTTGATCCGCGCTGGCCTGCCAAGCCGTATGTGTACGTCCACCATTCGAGCGGTACAACGATGCGCATCGCCCGCTATGCCTGCACCGGCGACCTTGCGTTCACAGGCAATGGTGCGATCGCACTCGATGACGCTTCGCGATACGAACTGATCAACGATGCGCCCGATATCAATTACAATCACGGCGGCGGGACGCTGCGGTTCGGATCGGACAGCACGCTCTTCGCCAGCCTTGGCGATGACGCCATCAGCTGCTCGGCCCAGGACACCACGTCGTTGCGCGGCGTGATCCTGCGACTCGAGGTCCGCGCCCTCCCGGATGGTCCCGGTGGACCACCGGCCAAGTCGGCACTCGTGCCGCTGGGCAATCCATTTCCGACACACCCCAACAGCAATGCCCGGCTGGTATGGGCCATGGGCTTTCGGAATCCGTTCCGGTTCCACATCGACGGAACGACGGGCAAGCTGTTCGTGGCCGATGTCGGCGAGGCCTCGCGCGAGGAAGTCAGCATGATTCCCAAGGGAGGCAATGCGGGCTGGCCGATGTACGAGGGCGAGTTGCCATTCATAACCTGTAGCGAGGCCGTGAGCAGCGGCTTCACGACCCCGATCTACACCTATGATCACAGCGCCGGACCGGCCTCGGTGGTGAGTCTGGGAGTGTATCGCCGCCTCGGGCTGGGCTCGGGCCAGTTCCCCGCTGATTACGAAGGCGACTGCTTCTTTGCTGACTACTACTACGGTTGGATCCGCCGACTCTCATGGAATGGCGCGGCGTGGTCGTTGCAGACCGCCCCCGGCCAACCCAGCACAACCAACTGGGCCACAGGCGTGGGACAGATTTCCGATGCACTTGTGGCACCGGATGGGTCGATCTGGTACGTGAGGCAGGGGGTGAACTACGCGGTCAATACCGGGCAGGTGCGCGTCATTCGCTTTGTCGGGACCGTCGATTCGCCGGGAGCGCGATCCGCCACCCTCCACTTCTCGCCGCCGCAACCCAATCCGTCGCATGGTACGACGCGCTTCGCATTCATCCTCCCCACAGCAAGTCGGGTCGAGCTTGCGCTGTGCGACCTCTCCGGCAGGCACGTCCGCACGCTGGTGGCCGATGCACTCGAGGCGGGCTCCCACGATGCCGTGTGGGATGGACGCGATGACGGCGGCGCGCGGCTGGCGCCGGGACTGTATTTCGCGCGCCTTCGAGTCGCCGACGCCGTCCGGACCCAACGAGTCGCACTGGCCCAGTAGGTCAAGGTGATGGCCTCGCATGCGGCGCGGCATCGGCGCACATGCTTGCCCTCGGGTGCCGTTCGGCTAGACTGACCGCGCCAACGCCCCTATCCATAGCGCGCGCTGAAGATCGCGTGGCGCGCCTGCTTTCCTCACGGAGGACGCATGAATCCCGCCGCCACCGGCCCGATTGCGCCGGTATCCCTGCACACGCTGCCGCAATACTCGCCGACCACCTATGTGGACTTCTCGCAACCCGAGCATCGCGCCGCTTTCGAGCAGGCGCTGGCCGAGGTGCGCGGCAGCTTCGGCACGGAATACCCCCTCGTGGTAGGAGGGGAGCGACTCCAGGGCCCGAAGACGTTCGACTCCACCAATCCCGCCAAACCTTCCGAAGTATTGGGACGATTCCAGAGCGGCACCGCCGAGCAGGCGGCGCGCGCCGTCGAGGTGGCGTTCGAGACGTTCAAGCGCTGGAGCCGGGTGCCCGCCGGCGAGCGCGCAGCGTTCCTGGTCGAGGCGGCGCGGCGCATGAAGGAGCGGCGGCATTTCTTTTCCGCATGGATGGTGCTGGAGATCGGCAAGAGCTGGAATGAAGCGGATGCCGATACTGCCGAAGCCATCGATTTCATGGAGTTCTACGCCCGCGAGATGTTGCGCTACGACGCCCCGCAGCCGCTGCACCAGATGCCGGGCGAGAAGGACACCATGGTGTACCTGCCGATCGGCGTGGGGGCGGTGATTCCGCCGTGGAACTTCCCGCTCGCCATCTGCGTCGGGATGGCGACGGCCGCGGTGGTCGCGGGAAACACCGTGGTGCTCAAGCCGGCCAGCGACACGCCGGGCATCGCCTGGCAGTTCTTCGCGCTCATGGAGGAGGTCGGGTTGCCTGCAGGGGTGCTCAACTTCGTCTCAGGCGCAGGCGCAGTGGTGGGGGATACCATCGTGCGCCATCCGCGGACCCGCTTCATCTCGTTCACGGGCTCCAAGGAAGTCGGTATCGGAATCAACAAGCTGGCCGCCGATGTGCAGCCGGGGCAGATCTGGCTCAAGCGCGTGGTGGCCGAGATGGGCGGCAAGGACGGCATCATCGTCGACGATGAGGCTGATCTAGACGCGGCGGCGCTCGGCGTGGCGCAGGCCGCATTCGGTTTCGGCGGGCAGAAATGTTCGGCCTGTTCGCGCGCGATCGTCGTGAACTCGGTGCACGATGCGTTCGTCGAGAAGCTCATGGCAGCGATCCCCAAGTTCGTGAACGTGGGAGACCCAGTCGAATACGGAACTTACATGGGACCTGTGGCGAGCGAACGCGCCATGAAGACGATCCTGTCGTACATCGAAGTGGGCAGGCGGGAAGGGAAGTTGTTGCTGGGCGGGGGAGCGGTCGAAGGGCGCGAGGGTTGGTTCGTCCAGCCCACTGTTTTCGATAACGTCGCGCCGACGGCGCGCCTGGCGCAGGAAGAGGTATTCGGTCCGGTGCTCGCGATCATCCGCGCCAAGGACTTCGACGACGCGATCGCGATCGCGAACAACACCGAGTACGGCCTGACTGGTGCGCTGTTCACCAAGAACGCCGCCAAGCTGCAGCGCGCGCGCGAGGAGTTCTTCGTGGGCAACCTGTACCTGAACCGCAAGTGCACCGGAGCGATGGTGGGCTGCCATCCGTTCGGCGGATTCAACATGAGTGGGACCGACAGCAAAGCGGGCGGGCGCGACTACCTACTGTTGTTCCTGCAGGCCAAGAGTATCGCCGAGAAGATCGGCTAGTTCGCCCCACTCACTGTTGCGCTCAGGCAGCCTTGGCGAGGCGCTCCCTCAAGAGCACTTCGAGCTCCACGAAGGCCCCGCACAGCCTTTGTAGGGCATCGGGGGCGATCCCGAGCTCATTCCGCGCGCCGGCATGCTCCAACTCGAATGCGATGGCCGCGAAGCCAGTGGCCCCGATCGTTGCACTTGACCCCTTGATGGCATGGGCTGTTGCGCTGGTGGCGCTGGCGTCGGCCTTGCCAATCGCGGTGCGGAGCTTGATCAGATCCAGGGGTACCGAGTTCAAGTACTCCTGCAACACCTCGCGCTCGAACTCCTCGTCTCCGCCGGTGATGGCATCCAACTGGGCATAATCGAACTCGGCCGACATGATGTGCTCCTCGTGTTGCTTGGACTGGGTCGTGAGTGTCCAGCGAGGGCCATGACAGCACCCCGGTCCCTGACTCCCTCGTCAGTCTCGGCAGGTCCGCGCAAGGCTTGAGCGTTTCGCGGCGCGGGCGGGCCGCCGAAGTGTCCTCGCCCAAATCCCGGCGATCAGGACACTTGAGGCGCGGGCTTGGGCAGGCGCCGGGGACGCGGCAGTAGCTTCTCGAACGCCGCGAGCGGGAGCGTGTTGAGCACATCCTGTTTCGTCAGCCCCGCGCGACGGGCCTGGAACACCCCGAAACGCATGTTCTCCAGGTGGCTCGTCGAGTGCGCATCCGTGTCGATGGTGAAACGACAGCCCTTGCCCCGGGCGATCCGGGCGTTCACATCCGACAGGTCGAGCCGGTCCGGCGACGAGTTGATCTCCATGGCGACGCCGTGTGCTGCGGCTTCCTCAGCCACGCGCTCGACGTCGAACGCCACCGGATCGCGCGATCCGATGATCCGCCCGGTCGGGTGGCCGAACACATGCACCCAGGGGTTGCGCACCGCCGCAAGCGCGCGCCCGGTCGCGGCCTCGGGCGGCATCTCGAATGCCGAATGGATCGAGACGATCACCCAGTCCAGGATTCCAAGCGTCTCGTCATCGAGATCGAGTGAGCCATCCCTGAGGATGTCGACCTCGAGCCCATGCAGGATCCGTAAGCTAGGGAAGCGCGTCCGCAACGCCATGATCTCGCCCACGCTCGTGCGGACTCGCGCGGCGTCGAAGCCGCCCGCCATGGCCAGCGCCTTGGAGTGCTCGGTGATCGCGACGTAGTCATAGCCGCGCTCGAGTGCGGCCCGGGCCATGGTATCGAGATCGTCACGCCCATCGCTGCGGGTGGAGTGCATGTGCAGGTCACCGCGCATGTCCTCCAACTCGATCAGGTGGGGCAGCGTGTTCGTCCGTGCAAGCTCGACCTCGCCGTGGGCTTCGCGCAGCTCCGGTGGGATCCACGCCAGTCCCAGCGCGCCATACACTTCTGCCTCGGTGCGCGCTGCCAGCGTGCTCTCGCCGCGTGTCAGGCCGTACTCGTTGAGACTCAGCCCCTTGTCCTGCGCGATGCGACGCAGTTCGATGTTGTGCTCCTTGGAACCCGTGAAGTACACCAGCGCTGCGCCGTAGCTCTCGGCCGGCACCACGCGCAGGTCCACCTGAAGCCCGTTCGCGAGGCGCACACTCGATTTGGTTTCGCCGTGCCCAAGCACATCGACCACGGAGGGATGCGACGTGAACGCTTGCATCACGGCCGCGGCGTCTCCACCGGTCACGAGCAGATCGAGGTCGCCCACCGTCTCCTTGCGGCGCCTGAATGAGCCAGCAAGCTCCACCTGCTCCACTCCAGGGATCGCACGCACGCGTTCAGCGAGCGCGTGTGCCAGCGGCCAAGCGCCCGCTAGCAGGATTCGTCCCGACCACTGCGAGGCTGTTGCGAGCGCCTTGAGCACGTTCTGTTCGACCTTCTCGCCAAAGCCGGGCAGGTCCCGGAGCTTGCCCGCCTTGGCGGCCGCCTCGAGCTGGGAGCGGTCGCGTATACCCAGAGTCTCGAACAGCGTCTTGACTCGTTTGGGCCCCAAGCCCTGCAACTCGGTGAAGCCGGCGACTTCTTCGGGGATGCGCGCACGCAACTCCGCCAGCATGGCCGTGTCGCCGGTGGCAGCAAGGTCGCGGATCTTCTGGGCGAGGTCCTTGCCGATGCCCTTGAGCTGCTCCAGCGCTCCCGACTCGGCGGCGAACCGTGTCATGGGTTCAGCGTGTGACTCGACGATGCGCGCAGCCTCACGGTGGGCACGGACGCGGAATGGATTGGCGCCGTCGATCTCGAGGAGTGTGGCGAGGCCTTCGAGCGCCCGGGCGATCTCGGCGTTGTTCATGCTCACTCTTTCACCCGGCGCAGGAACTCGGCCTCGTCGATGACGGGGATTCCCAGGCGCGAGGCATCGTCCAACTTGGAACCGGCGCCCGGGCCGGCCACCAGCAGTGTGACTTTGCGACTGATCGTGCCAGCGATGCGCGCGCCGGCACGCTCTGCCAGGCGTTGCGCATCACTGCGGGGCATGGATTCGAGCCCGCCCGTGAAGACGAGAAGCTGGCCATCCAGTGGGCGAGGGCCTTCGGGTCGCGTCTCGGCATGGGGCCGGACCCCGGCCCGGGTGAGTCGCTCGAGCACCTTGCGATTGTGTGGATTCGAAAAGAAATGGTGCACTGAGGCAGCCACTTCGGGACCGATGCCATGCACGGTCTGCAGTTCCTCTTCACTCGCCTCCATGAGCCCCGAGAGCGCGCCATAGCGATCGGCCAGCAATCCCGCGACGGTCGCGCCCACATGCTCGATCCCGAGTGCGAACAGGAATCGGTCCAAGCGTGGCTTCTTGCTTGCCTCGATGGCGGCGAGCAGGTTCTCGATGCTCTTCTCGGCAAAGCCCCCGAGCGAGGACAGGTCGATGGGAGTGAGGGTGTAGATGTCCGCCAGATCACGCACCAACTGTTTCTCGAGGAGTTGCGCCACAGTCTTCTCGCCCAGGCCAACGATGTCCATGGCGCCGCGCATGGTGAAGTGGACGATGTGCCGCTCCAGTTGTGCTGGGCACGACAGCCCATTCGTGCACAGGTGAGCGGCGCCCTCGCGCTCGACCTTGGCACCGCACACCGGGCACTTCTGCGGCAACGTGAAGGGTTGGGTTCCCTTGGGCCGTCGGTCCAGAAGCACCTCGACCACTTCGGGGATCACGTCCCCGGCGCGCCTCACCCGGACGGTGTCGCCGATCCGGACATCCTTGCGGTCCAATTCGTCCTGGTTGTGCAGTGTCGCTCGCGACACCGTGACGCCCGAGACGTCCACCGGCTGCAGTTGTGCAACGGGGGTGAGCTTTCCGGTTCGTCCCACCTGTACCACGATGTCCATGACCTGCGTGACCTCTTCGCGTGGCGGGTACTTGAACGCCACCGCGTAACGGGGCGAACGCGAGCGCACACCAAGTCGCTGGTGCGCTCCCCGGTCATCCACCTTGATCACCACGCCATCGATCTCGTAGGCGAGCGCGTCCCGGCGTTCACCGAGGGAGGCATGGAAGCGAAGGGCTTCACGGATGCCGTCGCAGCGTTGGACGCTCGCCTCGACATGGAAGCCCCAGGCGCGCAACCCTTCGAGTAAGGCCTGCTGGGTGGGGAACTCGGCATGCTCGCTGTGCATGACATCGTAGGCGTAGAAATCAAGCCGCCGCGATGCGGTGATGGCGGGATCCAGTTGGCGCAATGTACCGGCGGCGGCGTTCCGTGCATTGGCGAAGGGCTCATCGTCCGCCTCGATCAGGCGGCGGTTGAGCGCGGCGAACTCGACCAGAGGCATGAGCGCCTCACCTCGGATCGCCAACTGCCCGCTTCGGCCTTCGGCGGGCCCTTGCTCGCGCAGGCGCAGCGGAACCGCGCGGATCGTACGCAGGTTCTCGGTCACGTCCTCACCCGTTTCACCGTCGCCGCGGGTGGAGCCGCGTACGAAGACGCCGTCCTCGTAAACCAGCTCGATACTCAAGCCGTCGAACTTGGGCTCCGCTTGGTAGACGATCTCGGTCGCGAACAGCCCGTCCTCCACTCCCAAGCCCTTCTTGACCCTGGCATCGAACTCGATCACTTCATCGACCGACATGAGCGAGTCCAATGACATCATGGGTCGCGAATGCTTGACCTTCTTGAATCCATCACGCAGGCCGCCGCCCACGCGCACCGTGGGGGAGTCGACCGTACGCAGGTCGGGGAACTCCACTTCAAGCTCGCGCAGTTGGCGCAACAGCAGATCGTACGCGGCGTCGGAGATCGTTGGATGGTCGAGCAGATAGTAATGATGATCGTGCTCGCGGATCTCGGCGGCGAGCGATGCGATGCGCTGTTGCGCCTGCTCGCGCTTCATGGTCAGGCGTCCGCGAGTTGGAGCAGCCGCTGTAGATGGGCATCGCTCAGCGGCATGACCGAGAGGCGCGAGTTACGCACCAGCTCCGCCGTTCGCAGGATGCCGTCCGTCCTGAAGGTGGCCAACGGGACGGGGCGTGCAAGTTGACGATCGGGCTTCAGGTCCACCACCACGAGCTTGGGGTTGTCCTGCCGTGGGTCCGTGTACGGACCCTTCACCACCGTGGCAAGGCCGACCGCGGATTTCTCCGTTCCGGTGTGATAGATCACCACCGTGTCACCCTTTTTCACCTGGCGAAGGTGGATGAGCGCGAGTGCGTTCGAGACCCCTTCCCATACCGCGCGCTTCTCGCGCACGAGATCGGCGAAGGCGTAATCGGAGGGTTCGGTCTTGAACAGGTAGGTGGCCATCAGGCCATCGTACTCTTGGCTTCGGGCCAGACCAGTGCGGCGACGCTGACAATGCTCGTGTCCTCTTCCTTGCTCTGCACGTAGCCCAATGCCCTGCCGGCGCTGGGGGAGGCCGCCCGCAACATGATGTAGGTGGGCGCAAAACCACAGATACGGGTGGCGTCGTCCTTCTCGCCCACCACGCCGAACCAAGCGTCCGCATCCCCGGTGCGTGCCGCTTCGATCGCGGCGTCATCCACGCTGCGCACCAGTTCGCTCACCTCATCGGTGACGCGCTGGTCCCCGAACCGGGGCCCGACATGCGAAAGGTCCGCGCTGGCGACATACACCGTGCGGCCGCCAAGTGTATGCTCGGCTTCGCGCAGCGCGTCGATCAGGGTCTCGAGCGCCAGTTCCTCGCGGGGTGTGCGCTCCTCATCGAGCAGCGTGTAGAAGCCGCCGCACAGGATCGGCACGATCGTGAACGGTCGCTCCCCGAGGCGCTTCTGCAGGTAGAGCACCATGAACTCGATACTGTGCTCATCGCGGTGCACCAGCTCGGAGTGATACGCCGGTTCTCCCAGCCGTTCGGCGACGTGGTCCACGAACGCGGTGTCACAGGTGGCACGTCCGAGCGGTGTGTCGAAGTGCTTGCGCGTGAGCGCGAAGTAATCGCCACTCAACTGGTGCCCGGTGCCCAGGATCACGACGCGAAGCGGTTCGCTGGGGGCGACGCCCAATTGCGCGAATGCGCGTGCCATGAGGGCGCCCTCGCGGCGCGGGTCGAGGTGCGGGGCGAGCAGTGCGCGAGGCACGGCATCGAGCGCCGGTCGTGGTTCGCCTGCCGACTCGCGGGCGGCGTCCGCCTCGGCGAAGTGGGCGTCGAGCATGGCGTCGAGTTCGACCCGATCGATTGGGTAAGAGGTTCCCTCGAGCGCCGCGGGCCGGATCTCGAGCGGATGGTAGGCTGCGCGCGCGGCGCTGAGCGCTCGTTCGAAGCGCGGCGATTCGAGCAGCAACATCCCGTCCAACTGCGCCACGAACTCCCGGATCATGTTGCCCACGCGCAGGTCCTTGCTCTCCCGCATGACGGCCGCGGTCAAGTCGCTCAAGGAAACGGTGCCGTCGAGCATCTGGAGGATCGCCAGTGATTCGATGCCGAGCACGGGTTGTCCGGGCGTGATGCCGAGCGGGTCCTGCACCACGATGACCTCGCGCTCACCGTCGCGGTACGGGAACATCATCACGCGCCGAAGCCGGGGATACTCGGGCAGATCCTCGGGCGTCTCACGCGAGACGCCGGGGGGCAGGATGATGCGCGGCTTCTCCTCGCCAACATTCTCTCGCCCGGGGATGATCAGGCGGCTGGGACGGGCCGGCGGCTCGTTCGGGTCGAACACCATGGAATCCTCGCAATGGAAAAGTTCGGGCTCCCCCGCAGTCTACCGGTCCATGGCCCCGGCTTCCAACCGCTCGGCGCGCTCGGCGTGCGTTCTGGTTCGTTCTGCGGCATCATGCCGGCCACATGACCACTTCCGCGATGGGCAAGCTACTGGACTCATATCTGCAGGAGCTCGACGGCCAACCGGGTTTCTGGCGGGGCATGCGTGGCGAGGTGCCGGTGTTCGTCTTCAGTGACGATGACCACGATCGCATGCGCGTCATGTCGCCGATCGGCGTCGTCGAGGAGATGGACCCCGATCTGCTGCACGTCCTGCTGCAGGCGAACTACGATCGCGCGCTCGATGCCCGCTATGCGATGCGCGGGAATGAGCTGTGGTCGGTCGTCGTGCATCCGCTGGCAACACTTGCCCCGGACGATCTGCCCAGCTTCTTCGACCAGGTCGTGATGCTGGTGCAGAACACCGGCGGCACGTTCGCGTCCACTGAACTGGTGTTCAAGTCGTTCCCCGACGACGGCCTCGTGATCGAGACCGACGATGAGGATGACGAGGACGAGGACGAGAACGACCGGGACGCGGATGACGGCCGGGACGCGGAAGATGACCGGGACGCGGAAGATGACGGGGAGGACTCGGCCGGCCAGGAAGGCGACGGGAGCGTCCGATGAACCCGGCGGTGAGCGCACTCGCTCCCACCGAAGTCGAGGTCCGCCTCGATCGACACCATGTCCTGCCCGGACGCGTGTGGTGCGCTGAACGCCCGCGCGCGACGGTCGCTATCGTGCATGGTCTTGGCGAACACAGCGGGCGCTACTCCGCGCTGGCCAGTGAACTTGTGCAAGCCCGCTTCACTTGTGTCGCTCTCGACCTGCCGGGTCACGGGGACGCCCCTGGCCCGCGCGGCGATCTGCCCTCGTGGGAGCAGGTTCGCGACCAGTTCGTGCCCGCGATGTTCACCGCCCCGCGCGGCCTGCCGGAACAGTCGGCCACATTGCCACGCGTCCTCCTGGGCCACAGCATGGGCGGCTTGCTCGCGCTGGATTATGCGCTGTGCCACGCGCGCGATCTTTCGGCGCTGGTGGTGAGCGCGCCCGCACTGCGCAGCGAGCCGCCACCGTGGTGGAAGCTGGCCCTTGCGCATGTGGCACGGGCCGCCGCTCCTGGCTCAGCCTTCCCCAATGGCCTGTCCGCGGCAGAGCTTTCTCGCGATCCTCAAGTGGTGGCGGCGTACGAACAGGACCCGCTCGTGCACCATCGCATCAGCGCGCGACTGTATTTCTCCGTTCTCGATGCGCGCGCCCGATGCATGGCTTCGGCCCGACATCTTGCAGTCCCAACGCTGATGTTGCAGGGAATGGCCGATCGCATCGTGGATCCCAAGGGCGCGCTCGAGTTCGCGGGTGCGGCGCCGCACGGCATGATCCGCTTCGTCACCCTGACCGATGCCTACCACGAGGTGTTCAACGATCGTGGCCGGGAGGCTGTGATCAAGGACCTGATCGCATGGCTCGACGCGGCTTTGGTGGTGTGATCTGCACCCGATTTCCACCCGGAAGCAGGAGGTCTCGGTGAGTGATGGCGTCCTCCTGTCGGTCCGCACCGGTCGCGTGCGGAAGCTGCCCCGCCCGGATTGGGATCGCTCGCCGCAACGCCTTTGGAACACCGCCTACCTTAAAGAGGAGGTCGATGGCCCGGTCCGGGTGGGAACGCTCGGCCTGGAGGGGGACGAGGTGTTCAGCACCGATGTGCACGGCGGCCCGCAGATGGCGGTGTTGGCTTACAGCGCGGGGCATTATCGAACGTGGCAGGAGGAGTTGAGCCTTCCCACGATGGGCCCGGGCGGTTTCGGCGAGAACCTGACCGTCGAGGGTCAGGACGAGCGCGATGTCTGCATTGGAGACATCTACGAAGTGGGCGAGGTGCAGCTCCAGGTCTCACAGCCGCGAGGGCCGTGTGCGAACATCTCGCGGCGGTGGGGGATCCCGACGCTGCTCAAGCGGGTCTCGGAAACGAACCGCACCGGCTGGTACCTGCGCGTCCTTCGGGAAGGCCGACTCGAGCGCGGGCAGACGATCCGACGCGTGCAGCGTGCGCATCCGGCGTGGCCCATCGAGCGTTTGCTCACGTTGCGCCTGCAGCCCCAGCTCGACCCTGCCGGCGTGCGCTGGCTTTCGAGCTGCGAGGGGTTGGCGCCGCTGTGGCAAGAGATGTACGCAGAGAAGGCGGCGCGGCTCGCCTGAGTCACGACAGCAGGGTGCGCACCGCAGCCTGCCAACGGTCGTATTCGCGCTTGCGCCATGCGGCGTCGCGCTTGGGCCGGAACTCGCGTTCGAGCCGCCGCGCCGCATCGAGTTCACGATGCCCGTGCCAGAAACCAGTGCCCAGTCCCGCCAGCAATCCTGCACCGAGCGCGGTGGTCTCGATGACGCGTGGGCGCCGCACCGGAATCCCGAGCAGGTCGGCCTGGTATTGCATGAGCCAGTCATAGGCCACCGCACCGCCGTCCACTTGCAACGCGCGCACTCGCGTGCCGGCGTCGCGCGCCATCGCTTCGACCAAGTCGCGGCTCTGGAACGCCATGGACTCGAGCGTGGCGCGCACGAGGTGGGCGCGCGTGGTTCCTCGGGTCAGGCCCAGCAGCGCACCGCGCACATCCGATCTCCAGTAGGGCGCCCCCAGGCCGGCGAACGCAGGCACCAACACGACCCCTCCCGAATCGGGCACGCTGCGTGCGATGGCTTCGGTTTCACTCGCCCTCGCCACCAACCCGAGCCCATCGCGCAACCATTGCACCGCGGCGCCCCCCACGAAGACGCTGCCCTCGAGCGCATAGGCCGCCTGCCCTTGCGGACCGCACGCCACGGTCGTCAACAAGCCCGCCCGTGAAGCCACAGGGCGCGCGCCGGTGTGGAGCAGCAGGAAGCACCCGGTGCCGTACGTGTTCTTGCTCTGGCCGGAGCGCACGCAGCCCTGACCGAAGAGTGCGGCCTGCTGGTCACCCGCCACGCCCGCGATGGGAATTCCATCGGGCACGCCTGCGACCCCACGCGTGCGCCCGAACTCGCCGCACGAGGGCTTCACCTGTGGCAGCGCTCGCGCTGGCACGCCGAAGCGCTTCAACAGCGAGGGTTCCCACGCCAGCGAGCGCAACCCGAACAACAGCGTGCGCGATGCGTTGGTCGGATCGGTGGCGTGCACGGCGCCGTCGGTGAGTTTCCACACGAGCCAACTGTCCACTGTTCCGATCGCGAGCCGGCCACTGGCGGACAGTCGCGCCAGGCGCGGCTCGTGCGCGAAGCGCCACTCGAGTTTCGTCGCGGAGAAATAGGGGTCGCACACCAGCCCGGTCAGCCGGCGGATGCCGGCCTCGTGACGTGAGCGCTTGAGCGCGTCACAGCGCTCGCTCGTGCGACGGTCCTGCCACACGATTGCGCGGCCGAAGGGTTCACCCGTCCGGCGGTCCCACAGCACGATGGTCTCGCGTTGGTTTGTCACACCCACGGCGGCGATCGGGGCGGTGCGCGCGAGCTTGGCCGTGCGTCGGGCGCCGGCGATGGCCTGCAGCACGCTCGTCCAGATCTCGTCCGGATCGTGTTCCACCCAACCGGGCCTGGGGAAATGTTGCGGCAGTTCGGCATAACCGCGGCCGCGGACGCTCCCGCTGCGGTCCAGAATCAGTGCAGTGGTCCCGGTGGTGCCCTGGTCAAGCGCGAGCACGAGCGCGTCGGACATGGTGGTCTCCGGTGGAAGGCGCCTCAGGCGCCGCGGGGCAATGCGCGCTCGAGCCACGCGCGATCTTCGTGCACGGCATGCTCGTGATGGTCGAGTTCCTCGCGTTGCCGCGAGCTGCTCCAGCCCAGCCGACGTGCCATGGCGTCCGCCACAGCGGGTGCCACGGCGAGTCCCTGGTCCTGGTCCAACCAGCGCGTGCTGCGCCGTCGCAGCGCATCGGGCAGCGAGCGTGCCCATGTCTCGGCTGCATGCCCGCCGAGCGCGGCGCCGTCGATGTCGTCCTCGGGTGTCAGGGGCAACAGCGTTGTGGGGTCATGTGCCACTTTCTCGCGCCCGAGCAAGTGGGCGGCGGCGCGGAACACATCGCGCGCCATCGCGCGAAAGGTCGTGTACTTACCGCCGGCCACCGTGAGCACGCGGCCCTCGCACAGCACGCGATGCTCGCGCGAGGCGCTGCCGACCGTGCCACTCGCCGCCAGCAGCGGGCGCACGCCGGCGAACACCGCAAGCGGGCGCAGGTCTCGCGCGGCGGGCAATACACGTGTGAGTGCGGCATGCAGCGAGCGCACTTCCTCGAGCGAGGGCTGCATCTGGGTGGGCGACGGCGGCGAATCCACTTCGACCTCGGTGGTGCCCACCAGCGCCCGGCCCGCAAAGGGAATCACGAACAGCACGCGCCCCTGGGCCGTCCGCTCGAGCAGCGCGTGGCTGCGTGTGAGGGCGGGATACACCAAGTGCACGCCGCGCGTTGGACGGAGCAGTCGGCCTGGGTCCGGGCTGCCAGGCAGGAGCATGCGCGTGAGTTGAGTGCGCGTCGCGTCGCACCATGCCCCGGTCGCATTCACAATCGCGCGCGCGGTGGCGCGATGGTCCTCGCCGCTCTCGCGGTCGCGCCACTGAACCTCCAAACCATCAGCGCTCGGGCGTACCGAAGCCAGTTCGGAGCGCGTGTGGATGCGCGCGCCGTGCGCGGCGGCATCCATTGCCACGGCGATCGTCAGGCGGGCATCGTCCATGACCGAA
>JBDSKE010000220.1:0-13997 GCA_039917105.1 Candidatus Eiseniibacteriota bacterium
CGGAGAACAGCGCGCAAGCTCTGAAAAGATAATTGCGCGCCGCGCGCGGCTCGTCGCTGTGGCGTCCCGCCAGCAGCAGCGTACGCGCCAAGTCGAAGCGCTCGCGGCACTTTTGAAGCAGCGTGATCGCGGTGTCCCAGTGTTCGCGGGCATCGACGCTGCGTCCACGGGCCAGGGCGATATCGCCCGCGACGCGATAGGCCACGGCGTGCTCGAGCTTGTCATCGGTCAAGCGCGACAGACGCCGCGAGCGTTCGCACGCGGCGGCGGCTTCATCCAGTCGACCGAGTGCGACCAGCGCCTCGGCGCGGCGCCGTTCGAGCTCGACCACGAGATCGCCCTCGGGCGAGGTACGGATCGCGAGTGTGAGCGCGTCATGGTAACGCGCGAGCGCGGCCTCGGGCCGACCGCGGTCGTAGTCCAGTTCGCCCATGAACTCCAGTGCCAGCACTTCCTCACGGCAGGCGCCATGGCGGCGCGAACGCTCGAGCGCGGTCAGGAAGAATGACTCGGATTCCGCGAAGCGGCGCTGCAGGCGCGCGATATTGCCGAGTCCGATATTCACGTGCGCCAAGTGAAGTTCATCGCCCACTTGCACGATGGCCTGCTCGCACTGGCGATAAGCGTCCCCGGCACGGTCCCACTCGCCCATCTTCTGGTACACGATGCCCAGGTTCATGAGCGGGGCCACCGTGAGCGCCAAGTGTCCGTGGTGCCGATACACTTCGAGCGCCGAGTTGAAGTGCGCGATGGCGGTGTCCCACTCGCACAGGTTCTTGTGGATCAGGCCAAGATTGTTACGGGTGCGAGCCGCACTCTGTTCATCGCCGAGCCGACGGTAGAGCGCCAGCGCCTGTTCACTCAAGTCGCGCGCCTGACCAAGGTCGCCTTCTCGTAACGCGGCGATCCCTAGGATGGCGAGCGCATTCGCCGAGAGCGCCAGGTCACCCGCCTCATCGGCCAGTTGCAGCCCGCGTTCGGCCGACAGTCGTGAATCCTCGATGCGCCCCAGGCTTCGAGCCGCGGTGGCTGCCAGCAGATGCAGGCGGGCGCGCAGCGCGAGCGAATTCAACCCGGTCTCGTCGCGCAACAACTCCCGGCATTGAGCGAGGGCGGCCTGGCAGTCGCCCCGCTCGATCCGGCAAGCCACCGCCTTGATTTCGAATCCCGTACGGCGTTCGCGTGACAACGTGCGCGCCTTGGGAAGCGAGAGCAGACGATCGATGGTTTCCAGAGCGGGCATGTGGTGATCCGCCTGGATGTACAGATCGGCGAGCATCTCGAGTTCGGCCATCGCGGTGTCCGCCATCAAGGCGGGCGCCGCAACGAGCCTGGCTTCAAGCTGCACGATCTGATTCCGGTCGTCCATCAGGGCACGAATCTCCGGTGACTGTATCGGGGGATCGGGGCCCGCGTTACGTTGTGAGAGCTACCGAGTGCCTTTAACGGCGCACGAAGTAGGCCGCCCACAGCCGTGCCGCGGCGTGGAAACGGATCATCCAGACATTGCTGTGTGACACGACGCCTTCCACCGGAGCGGAGTTGCGGTAGATGCCGGCACCACTTCGGCCAGAATCCGCGCCAGGCTTGGCACCTGTGCGTGTCTGGGGAATGTCCGGGTCACCCGCTCCGAGCGGGGGAGGAATGTCGGGTCCACGCAGGTATTCGGTCCCCTCATCGCCCGAATCCGCCCGGGAAATCGAGGAGGCCGACAACGCGCCCGCGCAGAGACACAGCGCCAGGAAGACTTTCCACCATCGGTATTGCGAGAATCGGTGCATGCAGCCCTTTCAGTTCCCAGTCCGAAAGTAAGCCGACTACGGCCAGGCGAAAACGCCCGGGAACGCTAGACGTCGAAGTTGGAGTCAGATACGGGGTGAGGACTCCTGCATTCGCGGCTTGCGTCACCCGGGCTTGGTATAAAGGCTAGGCCCGGGGATGGACAGAATCAAGGCATATGTTCGGGGGGGGTCATCCCAGGACCGCCATCGACGGCTTGTTCTGGCCTCCTCCAACCGCGCAAGGCTATCCTGCCCCGACGGCGCTGCACTGGCGATGCCCCCCGCGGAGCGGACAGAGATGACCGACGGCCCCTGGAACCGCTTGCGAACCCTGTTCGACCAGCTCCACGCCATGAATCCGCCGGAGCGCGCTGCATTCCTCGACCGCGAGCTCTTGGGTGAACCGGAGCTCCGGGCCGAGCTCGAGAAGCTCCTCTCGGACAGCGCCTCGGCGGCCGGCTTCCTCGAAGAGCGCAAGGCGTCGGCTTCGGGCTCGACCGTGGGGCCCTACCGGCTGATCGAGCCGCTCGGCGAAGGCGGGTTCGGAGTCGTCTACCTGGCCGAGCAGCTGCGCCCCATCCGGCGCCGCGTCGCGCTCAAGCTCATCAAGCCGGGGATGGACACGAAGCAGGTCATCGCCCGCTTCAAGGCCGAGCAGCAGGCCCTGGCGCTCATGGACCATCCGGGCATCGCGCAGGTCTTTGACGCGGGCGAGACCGAGGCAGGACGTCCCTACTTCGCCATGGAGTACGTGCCCGGTGTGGCCATCACCACATTCTGCGACCGGGAGAAACTGCGACTGGACGAGCGGCTCAAGGTTTTTCTCCAGGTCTGCGATGCCATCCAGCACGCTCATCAGAAGGGCGTGATCCACCGGGACATCAAGCCGTCCAACGTCCTCGTATCGCGTCGCGACGGCGCCGTCTCGCTCAAGGTGATCGACTTCGGAATCATCAAGGCGACCGGCGAGGGCTTGCTTGCCGAGCGCACCATGACCCGTGAGGGCACGGTGCTGGGGACGGTCGGCTACATGAGTCCCGAGCAGATCGGCGCGATCGATGCGCCGGTGGACACGCGCTCGGACATCTACTCGCTCGGCGTGGTGCT
This sequence comes from Candidatus Eiseniibacteriota bacterium, assembly GCA_039917105.1. Lineage (GTDB taxonomy): Bacteria > Eisenbacteria > RBG-16-71-46 > RBG-16-71-46 > RBG-16-71-46 > CAIXRL01. The sequence goes on from JBDSKE010000220.1 coordinate 2,889, forward strand.
CTACGAACTCCTCTCGGGAAGCCTTCCGTTCGATATCGCCCGGCTGCGCAGGGTGGCGTGGTCGGAAGCGTTGCGCATGATGCGGGAGGAGGAACCCACCCCTTTCTTGGTGAACGCCGCCCGCATCGGAACCGGCGAGATCGCCGAGCGCCGCTCGACCGATTCGCGCTCGCTGCTCCGCGAGCTGAAAGGCGAACTCGATTGGATCGCACTCCGCGCGCTCGAGAAGGAGCCAGATCGCCGGTACGGTTCGGCCTCGGAGCTCGCCGCCGATGTGCGGCGCTATCTTGCCGACCAGCCGGTCCTCGCGGCCGCGCCGAGTACAATGTACCGGCTGCGCAAGTACGCGAGGCGGCATCGCGTCGGCGTCGGGGCGGCGGCGCTCGTCCTCCTCGCCATCGTGGGCGGCGCGATTGCGGCCGGCATCGGCTTCCGCCGCGCGGTCCGGGCGGAGAGCGTCGCGCGGCAGGAGGCCGAGTCTTCCCGGCAGGTGGCCGACTTCCTCGTCGGCCTGTTCCACGCCCCGAGTCCCGACCGCTCGAAGGGGCAGATCCTCGGCGCGCGCGAATTACTCGATGAGGGCACCCACCGCATCGAGTCGGACCTGAAGGGGGATCCGCGCGTCCGCGCCCGCCTTCTCGGCGCAATGGGAGATTCGTACCTGAATCTCGAATCCTTCGAGGAGGGCCTTCGGCTGACGCGCGCGTCACTGGTGGCCAGCGAATCCGTCCGCCCGCTTGATGAGCTGCTGATCGCCCGCCACCTCGACAAACTGGCCAACGCATTCAGCATGACCGGCCAGACGGACAGCATTCCCGGGATCGTCGACAGGGCGATCTCACTGTTGCAGGCCCATAGCGGTGGGGATCCCGACCTTCTCGCCTCCTGTCTTTATCGCAAGGCCAAGTGGTGGATGCAGCGGGGCGATCTTGCGCCAGCCGACTCTGTTCTCTCCGCCGCGATCGGGATCGCGGAGTCGCAGCCGGCTCCGAACCCATCCCGGCTCAATCGGCTGTACTCGACCCGGGCGACCATCGCGCACATGCGTTTCGAACTGGACGTTGCCGAGCGCTACTTTCTGCGCGCGCTGCAATACACCGAGAGTGCCGGGGAGCCATCGCGATCCATCGCGATCCATCGGCGCCTCGCCGGGCTCTACGTGGATCGCGGAGAATCGGCGAAGGGGCTGGAGCATGCCGTCCATGCCGTGGCGCTCGCACGGAAGCTCTACTCCCCCGATCACGACGGAGTGGCCGATGCCCTGGGCGGCCAGGCGCAGGTGCTGAACAGCCTGAAGCGCGATGCCGAGGCGATCTCCGTTCAGGAGGAGGCGGTCGCGATCCTGAAGGCCAAGGGCAGGCGGACCGAGCACCTGGCCTATGAACTGCAGTTCCTCGCGAGCCTGTACCGCGCCGCGGGTCGCTTCGATCTCGCTGTCGCACGCGCGGAGGAATCCTGCGCCGTGCACCGCGAGACGCTTGGGCCGGATCACCTGCGCACGGGCGGTGCGATGGCCGAACTGGCGCGGTGCTACGCCTCGGCCGGACGGAAGCCGGCCGCGGATGCCAGCTTTCGAGCCGCCATTGGGGTGTTCGATCGCATCGGGGAGGCGAGCGTCTACCTGTCGCAGACACTCAAGGACTACGCCGACCTCTGTCGCGACGATGGGCGTTTCGTGCCGGCCGAGCGGCTGTACGCGCGCGCCGAAGCGGCGCTGGATTCGACTCAGGCAGGATTGCGGCCGTTTTTCGCTCAGGCGTTGATCGGCCGGGCCGGCCTTCGATCGCTGCAGGGATTGCACGCGCAAGCGGAGACGTTGATGGCCACCGGATTCCGCATGAAGCAGGGTGACTCGCCCCCCGATGATGTGGGCCTCATCGATGCCCATCTGGCATGGGCCGAAGTACGCCTGCGCGGGGGGGATCGCGCGGCCGCGATCGCGCACATTCGGAGGGCGGCGCGCTGCGGCGCAAAGCTGGCCGACGTGGCGAAGTACCCGGCGCTCGCTCGACTGCGCACGCGCCCGGACTATCCCTTCGCGACCTCGCCGTAGAGCCAGGCGCGCGCGAAGCCCCAGTCGCGCAGCACCGTGCGGGTCGAGAGCCCCATCGACTCGGCCACCTCCACGACGCTCAGCCCTGCGTAGAATCGGAGGCGAACGATCTCCGCGGCACGCTGATCGCGCTCGCCCAACCGCTCGATCGCGCGGTCGAGCGTCAGGACGAGTTCCGGGTCCTGGTCGTCCGCGAGCGCGGCCGCGCTCTCGAGGTCCAGGGTCACCTTCGGCGCAACGCGGCCTGCCCCATCGCCCCCCCGCTTGAGGCGGCCCCGAGCCCGCGCGTGATCGACCAGGATGCGCCGCATGGCCTCGGCGGCTGCGGCGAAGAACTGGCCGCGGCTCCCCCACTCCGTTGCCTCGGCGGGACGGAGCCGGACATAGGCCTCGTGCACGAGTTCCGTGGTCTGGAAGGAGTGTCCGGCGCGTTCCCCGCGCATCCGAGCATGGGCGATGGCCCGGAGTTCGTCGTACACCTGCGCGAAAAAGGCGTCCGAGCTGCCCCCGGATTGCTCCGGCTGGCGATCGTCGGGGCTGGTCATGCCCATAAGGGTAGCAGTTCGACCCCGGTTCGCCAGAGCGGAACAGCCCGCTCGGATCACGGCATGTCACCTGCGAGGCGATTCCGGCGCATGTAGTTGTGAAGGGGTCGAGGCGTGGGAGTCGCGCCTTCGTGGTGAACCCACGGATTCAAGCCCCGTATCAGGAGGTCGCCATGCACGTTCGCCACGGATTCCTGGGAGCCCTGTGCTTATGCCTGTTGTTCCCTTCGCTCACCGGGGCGGCAGCCCTTGGGCGGCAGTTCACCTACCAAGGGCAGCTGAACCAATCGGGCACACCGGTCAACAGCACGGTCAGCTTCCGCTTCAGCCTCTGGGCCGATGAGGGAACCGGCAATCCGCCCTCGGGGGGTGTCCAGGTCGGCGCCAGTCAACTGGTGCCGAATGTCCCCGTCGTCGCGGGCCTGTTCTCGGCCGCGGTGAATGCGAACGATGAGTTCGGCCCAACGGCCTTCAACGGGCAGGCGCGCTGGCTCCAGGTGGAGGTGTGCGAAACAGGCGCCTGCAGCGTCAGCACCGTGCTCGGGCCGAGGCAGCCCGTGACCGCGGCCCCCTACGCGCTCGGCCCGTGGCAGTTGAGCGGGACCAACCTGAGCTACACCCAGGGCAGGGTCGGCATCGGGACAGCTTCGCCGGCCGCGATGGTGCACGTCCAGGGCACTGGTCCGGCCCTGCTCCTGCAGGACATGGCGAGTGCCTCGAACCAGGCTGGCTATCTCTCGTTCTGGAACGACGTCTCGGTCGAGACCGGCTGGTTCGGCTACGGCACTGCAGGCAGCCCGCACATGTCGGTGGTGAACGCACGCTCCGGCGGGGGCGTCAAAATCTGGGCCGGGGGAGCGGAGAGGCTCTCGCTCATCTCGACGGGAAGTGTCGGTATCGGCACAACGGCACCGACCCAGAAGCTCGATGTCCGCGGCGACGTCAAGCTGGGATCCAGCGGGCAGTACTTCGCAGCCGGCGGCCAGGAGAACTTCAAGATCGTGCGGGGCACGGTCGGATCCGGCGGAGCGATCACCGAGGGCACCGGATTCACGGCGACCCGCACCGGTGTCGGTGCGTACACGCTCACATTCAGCCCGGCGTTCCCAACCAACGAGCGCCCCAGCACCGCCGTCACGGCGGTCGGCTCGATCACCGACATGAAATTCGCGATGGTCCTTGGCCCATCAAGCAACACGTCGGTCTTCGTCCGGATCTTCACTGCAGCGGGGGTTGCGGCGGATGCCTCATTCGACTTCGTCGCCGTGGGGCTCAAGTGAACGCCCCGCGCGAGCGGTCCCGAGCAAACGGGATCGCCCTGCTGATGGCGGGAGTTCTCGTGTGCTCGCTCATCGCGGCGCCCGCCCATGCCTACGACCCCATCGCCTGGTACACATTCGACGGCGGCGGGGTGATCGGCGCGGGGGCTGGTGGGTACGAGTTGAGCGGCACCATCGGCCAACCGGACGCCGGGACGCTGAGCGGGCTGGATTTCTCGCTCTACGGCGGCTTCTGGCGGGGTGGAGTGGGATCGCTTGTCGGGGTTGGCGACCACAACCCACCCACGCTCGCGTTCCGGCTCTACTCGGCAATGCCCAACCCTGTGCGGTCGCACTCACGGCTCGCGTTCGATCTCCCGACCGAGATGGCCGTCCGACTGCGGATCCACGATGTGTCGGGGCGCGTCGTTCGCGTGGTGCAGTTCGGCCGAATGCCCGCAGGTCACCACGAGCGAAACTGGACCGCAGTGGACGATGGCGGCCGGGCGCTGCCCGGGGGTGTGTACTTCATGCGCCTCGATGCTGGCGCATCGCAAGCCGTGAAGCGGGTGCTCGTGTTGAGATAGTACGACCTCGCGCCACGGGGCTGGTTCGTTGCGCTCCCGCCTACTTCTTCTTCAGCTTCTGCCCCTGCTGCCCATCCTCAACGATCACGCCCAACCCCGCCAACTGGTCCCGCAACTCGTCCGATCTCTTGAAATCCTTGGACTTACGGGCCGCCACTCGGGCGTCGGCCAGCGCCATAATCTCGCCAGAGAACGATTCTCCCACCGGAGTCTTCCAGAACAGCCCGATGATGCTGCCAAGCCGGTACAGCTCTCGGGCACCCTCTGCGGCCTCCGACTCCCCGCCCTCGTCATGGGTCCGGTTCACGGCCCGGGCCAGATCGAACAGGTGGCCCATGGCCTGGGCCGTGTTGAAGTCGTCGTCCATGGCTTCGTGGAACAGACGGTCGGCGTCGCGGCAGGCTTCGCCCAGTGCACCACCGGGCGCGGGCCCAGCGGGTGTGTCCCACACCCGGGCCCGCTCCAAAGGAGTGCGCAGGCGCTGGTAGGCCACGCCCGCCTCCTGCAGCCGCTCGAGGCTGAACTCGATCGGGCTGCGGTAGTGCGTGCTCATCAGGTAGAACCGCGTGACCTCGGGGTCGGCCTGCTTGGCGATGTCCTCGATGAAGAAGAAGTTGCCATCGCTCTTGGACATCTTGGCGCCGCTCAGGTTCACCAAGCCATTCTCGGTCCAGAAGTTCGCGAACGGCTTACCCGTGCAGCACTCGCTCTGGGCCAACTCGTTCTCGTGGTGCGGGAAGATCAGGTCCTGGCCGCCGCCGTGCAGGTCGATGGTCTCGCCCAGATGCTTCATGGCCATGGCCGAGCACTCGATGTGCCAGCCGGGACGGCCCGGCCCCCACGGGCTGGGCCACGCGGGCTCGCCCTCTTTGGCGCCCTTCCAGAGTGCGAAGTCGAGCGGATCGCGCTTCTGTTCGTCGGGTTCGATGCGATAGCCCTCGCGCAGGTCGTCGACGCGCCGCCCCGAGAGCTTGCCGTAGTCGGCCTTGCTGCGGACATCGAAGTACACGTCGCCACCCGCGGCATACGCGTGCCCCTTGTCGATCAGGATCTGGATCATGCTGTGCATCTCGGCGATGTGCTGCGTGGCGCGCGGGTACACCGTTGCCCGCTTGATGTTGTGCAGGTCGGCGTAGGTGAGATACGCCTCGATGTTGCGCTCACTCACGCCCTGGTACTCGATGCCCTCTTCATTGGCGCGGGCGATGATCTTGTCGTCCACATCGGTGAAGTTGTAGGCATAGGCCACCGTGAGGCCCATGTGTTCCAGATAGCGGCGCATCACCTCAGCCGCCAGAGAGGCGCGGATATGCCCCACGTGCGGCTTGTTCTGCACCGTCATGCCGCACACATACATGCGCACCTGACCGGGCGTGACGGGGGTGAACTCACGCTTGTCGCGGGTGAGCGTGTCGTAGATGCGAAGGGGCACGACGTCCTCCAGTGACCTAGATGAGCCCGTCGACGGTCTTGCGGTCGAGCTTCTTCACCACCTCGACCAGCAGCTTGACCGTCTGCTCGTAATCCTTGCGGCTGATGATGCTGACGTGGCTGTGGATGTAGCGCGCCGCCACACCCATCGAGATACTCGGCACGCCCTCGCCCGTCATGTGGATGCGACCGGCGTCGGTGCCGCCGCGCTCGACCGCCTCGAACTGCAACGGGATGCGCAGCTTCTTGGCCGTGTCGCACACCAGGTCGAACAGCCGCCGGTTGGGGATCGATGTGGCGTCATACACCACCACGAGCGGTCCACCGCCCAGTTTCTCCTCGCCCTCGGTGCCGGGTGTGTCGTGCGCGATGCCCACGTCCAGCGCGAACGCCACGTCGGGCTTGGTCTTGTTCGCACTGGTCTGCGCACCCCGCAGGCCGACTTCCTCCTGCACGGTGGCAACCGCGAGCACGGTGTTGGGATGCTTCTGGCCCACCAGGCGGATCGCCACCTCGGCTGCCATGGCGCAACCGATCCGGTTGTCCCACGCCTTGGCGAGCAACAGGTCTGGATTGGCCAGTACCGTGAACGCCGAGTCGGGCACGATCGGATCGCCGGGCCGGATATCGAGTTGTTTCTTGATGTCGAAATCGTCCGAGGCACCTACATCGATGTACATGTCCTTGATCTCGAGCACTTTGCGGCGGTCCTCATCGCGCAGCTCGTGCGGCGGCTTGCTGCCCACCACGCCAAGCACATCACCCTTGCGCGTCTTGATGATCAGCCGCTGCCCCAGCACCACATGGCCCCACCAACCGCCCAGGGGCAGGAACCTGATGTATCCATCCTTGGTGATCGACTTGACCATGAAGCCCACCTCGTCGAGGTGTCCGGCCAGCATCACGCGCGGCCCCTTGGGCGCACCGACCTTCTCGCAGATGAAACTGCCGAGGCGGTCCTTGGAGAACTTGCCGACGCCCTTCATGTGCTTGGCCATCACCACTGCGACGTCGCTCTCGAAGCCGGGCACGCCGTGCGCGTCGACGAGTTGCTTGAGGAAGGTGAGAGTGCGGTCCATTGGATCTCCGGTGGAGGTCAGACTTTGTGGGCTTCGAAGTTTCGGCGTGTCTTGGCGTCGGCTACCGCCAGATCGAGCATTCTGCCCACCAGTTGGTCGTAAGACAGGCCTTTGGCTTTGGCCGCCATGGGTACCAAGCTGGTCGGGGTCATGCCCGGAATCGTATTGACTTCCAGAATGTACGGCTCATCCGCGTCGTTCAAGATCAAGTCGACGCGCGCAGCGCCGCGGCAGCCCAGCACCTGGCAGCTTTCGGTCGCCAGTTCGCGCACATGTTTGGCCAGTTCCTTGTCGAGATCGGCGGGACAATCGTATTCGGTGGCGCCTTTGGTGTACTTGGCGGCGTAATCATAGAAGCCGCTCTTGGGCCGGATCTCGACCACGGGGAACGCCTGCTCGCCGATCACCGCCACGGTGAGTTCGCGCCCCTCGATGAACTGCTCGACCAGCACCTGGGTGTCATGCTCGGCCGCCTTGTGAATCGCCGGTTCGAACTCGGAGGGATGCCGCACGATGGTCAGCCCCAGCGTTGAACCTTCAGCGTTCGGCTTGACCACCAGCGGATAGCCGCCCAGCAATTTCACATCGAGCGCCCGGCCCATGACGCCGGCCTCGATCACCATCCAGTGCGGCGTCGGCAACGCCTCGCGCTCGAACACGCGCTTGGTCATTGCTTTGTCCATGGCGACCGCGCTCGCGAGCACGCCCGACCCGGTGTACACCTTGCCGGCCAGCTCCAGTGCCGCCTGCACCGTGCCGTCCTCCCCATAGGTGCCATGCAGTGCGATGAACACCACGTCGGACTCGAGTACGGCGGGAGTCTGCAAGGCCGAGAGCATCGCGCTCAGCGGCAGCTTGAGGATCGCCTCGCGCTTGGGCGCCGCGGACTCCTCATCGCCTGCAGGCAGCACACGCCCATCGGCGCCATCCACCGAGGTCACGTCATGCCCCAGATTGCGCAACGCGGCCGCGATTCCCTGGCCACTGCGCAGCGAGATCTCGCGCTCGGCCGAGCGCCCACCCATCAGAACCGCCACCTTCATGATGCCTCCGCGTTGATGTCGGGCGGCCGCAACGGGCGCGCCGGTCTTCCATGTCCCGCTCGCGCGCGACGGATCTCTAGCGTGAACCTGCTGCCGCGCGCAGTCGTGCGACGCAGCGCTCGCGGCCGAGCCAGGCGGCCACCTGCGGCAACTCGGGCCCATGAGTACGGCCCGTGAGTGCGGCACGCACCGGCTGGAACAACTCGCGTCCCTTCACGCCAAGTTGCACTCCCGTGGTCTTCAAAGCCGATTTAACCCCGTCCGCGCTCCACTCCGCAAGCGCGGCCAGTCCATCGGCGTAGGATTCGCACACCTGCGCTGCGCGTGGCTCCCCCAGCGCGGCTTGGGCTTCGGGCTCGCGTGCTGGCGCGTCGCCGAAGAACGGATCCAGCTCGCCCGCCAGTTCTGCCAGCGTCGCCAGGTTGCCGCGCACCAACTCGAGCAGCGAGAGCAGCGCCTCGTGTGGCAACGCTTCGGCCGCTGGAGGCAGGAACGGTTCGCCATCTGCGCCCCTGTCCGCAGCCCACGCCGCCAACTGCTCGCCGCTGGCGTTGTGCAGCCAGTGCGCGTTGACCCACCGCAACTTGTCGGGGTCGAACACCGAGCCACTCGAGCCGAGTCGCTCGAGCGCGAAGGCCTCGCGGAGTTCGTCGCGCGTGAGCAACTCGCGATCATCACCCGGATGGAAGCCCAGCAGCGCCAGATACCCCAGCAACGCCTCGGGCACGAATCCGGCGCGGCGCCAATCGCCCACTGCCACTGCCGCCTCGCCCTCGCGCTTGCTCATCTTGGTCCGGTCGCGATTGAGGATCAGCGCGACATGCGCGAACTCGGGCGGCGTCCAATCCAACGCGGCATAGAGCATGAGCTGGCGCGGGGTGTTGGCCAGATGCTCCTCGGCACGGAGCACGTGCGTGATGCGCATGAGGTGGTCGTCCACCACGCACGCGAAGTTGTACGTGGGCAATCCCGAAGAGCGCACGATCACGAAGTCGCCCACGATATCGGCGGGGAACTTGACCTCACCGCGCACATGGTCGCGCACCGTCCATTCCGTCCCGGGCACGGTGAAACGAATGCTGCAGGCCTCGCCCGCCGCCCGGCGCGCGGCGGCAGCGGCCGGGGGGATCGCGCGACAGCGGCCGTCGTAGTGGGGCGGCTTGCCCGCCGCCAGCGCAGACCTGCGCCGCGATTCGAGCGAGTCGTCATCGCAGAAACACGGGTAGGCCTGGCCCTTGTCGATCATCGCTTCGGCATGCTCGCGGTACAGATCGAGCCGCTCGCTCTGGCGGTACGGGCCATACGGACCACCCACGCCAGGGCCCTCGTCGGCGCTCAGGCCGAGCCAGTCGAGATCATCGAGCACGCCGCGCTCGCTCGCATCGGTTGAGCGCGCGGCGTCGGTGTCCTCGATCCGTAACACGAATGTGCCACCGTGCTGGCGGGCGTAGAGCCAGTTGAAGAGCGCCGTACGTGCGCCCCCCACGTGCAGCCATCCCGTCGGACTTGGCGCGAAGCGGACCCGCACACTCATCGCGCCGCCTCGGGTCGTTCGATCAGCGCCACCGCCATGGCCGCCAACCCCTCGCGGCGACCCACGAATCCCATGGTCTCATTCGAGGTGGCCTTGACCGAGACACGATCGGGCGTGATCCCCAAGGCGCCTGAAATGGCCGCGAGCATGGCTGCGCGGTGCGGCGAGACTTTGGGCATTTCGGCCACCAACATGGCGTCCACGTTCTCGATGCGCGCGCCGGCCTCGGCCAGCAGGGCCGCGATGCGCGTCAGCAGCATCAAGCTCGAGGCATCCTTCCACTTGGGATCCCCTGGCGGGAAGTGCGTTCCCAGATCGCCCAGGCCCGCGGCGCCCAGCAGGGCATCGCCGATCGCATGACACAACACATCGGCATCGCTGTGCCCCGAGAGCCCCCAGTCACTCTCGAATCGCACTCCTCCCAGCACCAGCGTCCGCCCCGCCTCGATCCGGTGCACGTCGTAACCCATTCCCACGCGCATGCCCATCAACCCTCCTGCCCCGGCGCAACGACCGCGCGCGCAAGCCAGGCTTCGGCCAGCGCCAGATCGGCAGCGGTGGTGATCTTGAGATTGAGCGGATCACCCAGCGTCACGTGCACCGGGTGCCCGTGCGCTTCGACCAGCGCCGCATCATCGGTGGCTTGGCCATTCGCCTCGGCATGCGCCCGCTCGAGCCAGTCGCGCCGGAACACCTGGGGTGTCTGCGCGCACCACAAGCCCGCACGCGGAATCGTATCGTCGACCACGCTGAGCGTGACGCGCTTGAGCGAATCGGCCAGCGGCACCGCCGCGATCGCCGCCCCATGTTCCAGGGCGCAGCCCACGACGCGCACGATCACTTCGCTCGACACCAGTGCTCGGGCACTGTCATGCACCGCCACATGCGTACAGCCCTCGGGCAGCGCGAGCAGCCCGCGTCCAACCGAGTGCTGGCGCTCTTGGCCGCCCTCGACCCAGGCGTGCACTTTCGTTTCGGTCATGCCGCAGGCGGACAACATCTCGCGCAGGGCCTTGCGCGGGCCGACCACCACGATCGCATCGATCGCCGGGGCACGCTGCAGGGTTTCCAGGCTCCACGTGAACAGCGGCCGGCCGCCGAGCGAAACGAGCGCCTTGGCAACGGCGGCATCCAGCCGCTCGCCCCGGCCCGCGCACAGGAGGATCGCGGTGACGCTCATGCCGGGGCGCGCTGCGGCGCCAACGCCGGCGCCACCTTCTCGCCCAACAGAAGCTCGAACGCCTCGCGCACGGTGGACAGGGGCACCGCCTCAAGCCCCACGTTCTCGGCATCACCCGCCTGCGAGCCCGGGAAACCTGCTCGCACGAAACCCAGTTGCGCCGCCTCGCGTAACCGCGTCTCCAGGCGCGGCACGCGCCGCAGTTCACCCGAGAGGCTCACCTCGCCCAACGCGAGCGTGCGCTCGAGCATGGGGCGACTCTTGTAGCTCGAGGCGATGGCCAGCGCCACGCCCAGATCGGTGCCCGGATCATCCAGCTTGAACCCGCCCGTCACCGTGATGAACACATCATGCTTGCCCAACTTGAGTCCGACGCGGCGTTCGAGCACCGCGAGCAG
>JBDSKE010000221.1:0-4476 GCA_039917105.1 Candidatus Eiseniibacteriota bacterium
TGCGGCAGGCCTGCCGCCCGGCGTGAAAACCGCAGCGGCCCGGATCGAAGGCGCACGTCTCGAGACCGATGTGCGCTACTTGGCTGACGACCGACTCGAGGGCCGGGGCACGGGCACACGCGGCTACGACGTGGCCGCCCGCTACGTTGCAGCGCGGATGGAATCGCTCGGGCTCCAACCCGCCGGGACAACAGGCTACCTCCAACCCGTGCCTCTGCGCCGCGCTGAACTCGTACCCTCCGAGTGCTCGCTCGCGCTCGTGCGGGGCGGCACCGAGACGCCGCTCGTGTTCAATGAGGACTTCGTCATGTCGGGCGATTTCCTGCGCGAGAAGTGGACCACCGAAGCCCCGCTCGCCTTTGTCGGCTACGGCGTGAGCGCACCGGAGTTGGGCTACGACGACTACGCCGGGATCGACGTACGCGGCAAGGTCGTGGTGATGTTGCGCGGTGCGCCGCCGCGGTTCGGCCACAACGAACGAGCGTATTACTCGAACGGCTTCGTCAAGGAAGAAGCCGCAGCGGCCCATGGCGTCGTGGGCATCCTGAACGGCACTCGACCCGACGAGGATCGGCGCGAGCCATGGCCGCGCGTGGTGCGTGGCTCCAAGCTGCCCGGATTTCGCTGGACCGACTCAGGTGGCGCGCCAGTGAATGCCTTCGCGCTGATCGAGACTTCGGCGCGGCTGTCGCCCAAGGGCCTTGAGTCGGTGTTCCTGACCTCGCCGACCCGCTTGGACCAAGCGTTCGCCGCAGCCGATTCCAGTCGGCCGCAAGCGTTCGACCTGGGCGTCCGCGTCAAGGCCCGGCGCGTCACGCGCCACGCCAATGTCACGAGCCCCAACGTGGTGGGCCTGCTGCGCGGCTCCGATCCCAGGCTTGCGAATGAGTGCATCGTCATCAGCGCCCACCTGGACCATCTGGGGATCAGCACCCCGGTGAACGGGGACAGCATCAATAACGGTGCCTACGACAATGCCAGCGGCACGGCCATGATGCTCGAAACGGCGCGCGCATTCGCCTCGTTGGGCGCGAAGCCACGCCGCTCGATTCTGTTCTTGTCCGTGACTGGCGAAGAAAAGGGGCTGCAGGGCTCGGACTACTTCGCCCGCAATCCAGCCCCGCTGGGACTCACGGTGGTCGGCGACGTGAACCTCGATATGGTGCTCACACTCACTCCGCTCTCCCACGTGATCGGGTTCGGAGCCGAGCACTCGAGTATGGGCCCCATTCTGGAGCAGGCCGCGCGGCTCACCGGCATGACGTTGATCGCCGATCCCATGCCAGCTGAAGTCGTGTTCGTGCGCAGCGACCAGTTCTCGTTCGTCAAACAAGGCGTGCCCAGCATCTTTCCGACCTCAGGGGGCGATGGCACCCCGCACAGTCTGGAGCTCTCGAACGCGTGGCGGACTGAGCATTACCATTCGCCCAGCGATGACATGGCCCAGCCTTTCGACTGGCCCAGCGCCGCCCGCTTCACCCGCATGGCGTTCTACACGGCCTGGCTCGCCGCCGATGGCCGCGCGGCACCTCGCTGGAACGATGGCGACTTCTTCGGCAAGCGCTTCGGAGCGCGCCGTTAGTTGGCTCAGGTCGGGAAGCGAATCACCATGGTCGTGCCCTCACCCGGAGAGCTGTGCCGGATGCCGATGCGACCCGCGTGGTATTCCTCCACCACGCGGCGGGCGAGTGCCAGGCCCAGCCCCCAACCGCGCCGCTTGGTGGTGTAGCCCGGCTCGAACACCTTGGCCTGTTCCTCGCGCGACATGCCGCGGCCGTTGTCGGTCACCAGGATTTCGACCTCCTCGGTCTGCGCACGGCGCTCGAGCGACACCTCGATCACGCCCGGCTTCTTGTCGAGCGCCGAGAGCGCGTTGCTGATCAAGTTCTCGACCGCCCACTCGAGCAGTTCGCGATTCAAGTTGATTGGCGGGACCTCGTCGTAACGCTCGCGGATCTCGATCACCCCTTGGCTCTGCGGGATGCGGCGACGCACGTACTGCACCGCCTCGCGCACCACGGGCGCCACATCTTGAAGTTGTAGCTGTGGGGCTGAACCGATGTGGCTGAAGCGCTGCGCCACTTTGGAGAGACGCTCGATGTCTCGGTCCATGTCATCGAGCGTCTCGACGAGCTCCGGGACCGGGATCCGGACCTCGCCCTGGGCCGCCGTTTCGGCGTGCCCCCGCAACAGCTCGACCCACCCCATCAAGCTCGAGAGCGGCGTGCCCAACTGGTGCGCGGTCTCCTTTGCCATCCCCACCCAGATCGTCCGCTTCTCTGCCTGGCGGATGCTGGCGAGCCCCGACAGCCCAAGCAACAACAACAGCCCGGTGCCGCCCACGGCCATGAACGGCATCCAGCGCAGGCGCGACATGACCGCGGGTTCGCCGTAGTGCACAAAGCCGATGAGCACCGAGTCGGGTCGTGTCTGCCACACGGCGATCGGTTTGTGGCGGCGATCCAGTTCGGTCACCCGCGAGCGCACGCCATGGATCAACTTGGTCATGGGCGCCGAAACCGGGACGCCTGCCGACAGGCTGTCGAGCACAGCCTCGCCCACCATGCGGTGCGGTACGCCCACATCCTGCCAGGCGCGGGGCACGCCGGTCGTGTCCGTGATGATGATGGGAAAATCCAGGCTCTCGACGACCTCCGAGAAGATTCGGCGCACTTCTGGGTCCCGCGTGGCGAGCACCGAGGCCTCGGCATTGAAACGCGCCAGCACTCCCGAGGTGGTGGCGACCTCCTCGGAGAGCCGCTGCACCATCATGTGCGTGAACACGAAGACACCCGCCACCAACACACTGCCCGTGACAAAGAGCCCAGCCTTCAGTAGCTGCTTGCCCCCGAAACGCGGGGGCCTGGGGCCGTTCATGCGAGGACTCCTGGGAGCGGCGCGTGTGAGCCAACGGGAGCAATCAGGTGGAGATAAGCCCAAACCCCGGTGACGTTCAAGTTGGGCCAGTCGATCATGCAAACAAGAGTGGCATATACTTCACCATACTGGGAGAATCGGCCGCCATTCGAATTGCCCGCCCTCCTGACGCCCTTAGATACCCAAGGCCCCGTGATGCCACTCCACACTCGCCCCACACTATTGTGCGCCTTGGCGGCCGCCGCCTTCCTGACGCTCGCGATGCCTGCGCGCTCCGATGTCAGCGGCATTCGCATCGGCGAGATCGGCTTCGCCTGCCGCACCGGGGAAGTCAATACCGCTTTCCTCGAACTCACTTCGATCAGCCCTGAGCAGACACACGAGGGTGAGCTACATATCGAAGTCACTGATTGGCTCGGCGCACTGAGCGATGTAGTGGTCAGCTTCGCCGGCGCACTCGGCACCCCTTGGCCGCAGGGACAGACATGGCTACTCGCTGGCAGCACATTCGCAGCCAAGACCGGAATCACGCCCGATGGTCCGCCTGTGGCCCTGCGATCAAACGCTGGGACGATCACGCTATACGCCATCGACGCGAACGGCGATCGCGCCGACCTCGACACCTTTGCCTGGGGCCTCGACGCGGGACTGCCCCGTGCTCCATACAGTGGGCAGAGTCTGCAACGAGTCGCTGCTGGGTTCACGCGCCAGGCGCACCCCACGCCCATGAATTCCAACGGTGCGACCGCAGTGGGAAGTTGCTACGGGTATGAACCGCAGACCGCGTGGGTGGTCGACGAGGCACTGTTCACGTGCGGGAACAATGCGAAGGGGTTTCGCTTTGTCGAACTCCGCTCACTCAATGAACAGGAATACGACCCGAATCTGCAGCTGCGACTCACGCGGAAGTCGGGTCAGGTCATCCTGACCACGAAGTTGTTCGGCGCCTTGGCGTGGCAGCCGACTCCCGCGGACTCACCCTTTTTGTTCGGGAGCACCCCCTTCCAGAACGGTGCGGGCATCACGGCGGACCTCACCATGACCTCGCTGACCGACTCGACCGGTGGCAGAATCTCGATCCTCATGCCGAACTCCGGCGGGGATACGCTGGCCGTCGTGCATGAGTTGGCGTATGGGATCACGGGGGCGCCCGCGACCCCGCCTGCGGGCTCGAGCCTTCAGCGACAATCCTCGGGTTCCTTCGCTCCAGCTTTCGCCACGCCGAGGAATCGCGCTGGGCAGTACCCCGCGAGCATCAACTGTTTCGGCGGCACCACCAATGACCCGCAGTGGCAGATCAATGAGTTGGGATTGGCCTGCCGTGCATCCGTTCCGGGCTTCTGGTTCGTCGAGCTCCGCTCGCTCAAGAGCCAACCTATCGATGGCAGTGTGGGACTGCGCATCCTGGACCATCTCGGCAATCTCATCGTGGATCGGCCGACTGTATTGACAAACGCCCCGGGAACCTCGGTCGCTTCGCAACAGAGTTTCATGATCGCCTCGCCCGCTTTCGTGAGCGCGGTCGGAATGGCACCGGATCTTCAACTGTCCGCTGCGCTCGACGCCCAAGGCGGCACAATCCGGGTCTATTCCACACTT
>JBDSKE010000222.1:0-6812 GCA_039917105.1 Candidatus Eiseniibacteriota bacterium
TGGCGGGCAATCTCTGCCGTTGTACCGGCTATCAGCGCATCGTCGATGCGGTGCGGGCTGCGGCAGCACCCGCGCGAGCGGCAAAGGCGCCCGCCCGCAAGCGCGCCCCCGCCCGCAAGCGCCCGCCCGCCCGCGCGGCCCGTTGATGCGGACCGCGGTCTCCACCCTGTCCGTCAAACGTCCGCGCGACTTGAAGCAGGCGCTTCGGATGCTGGCCGACTCGCTCGCGGGCGAGCGCCTGATCCCACTGGCCGGGGGCACCGATCTGTTCGTCTACCTCAACGCGGGAACGCAGCAGGGGACGCGCTTCCTCGACTTGGGCGCGGTGCAGGAGTTACGCGGTGTTCGCATGGGGCGCGATGGCGGTGTCACGTTGGGCGCCCGCGAGAACTTCCGTGACCTGCAACGGCACGCGGCACTGAAGAAGGCATTCCCCTCGTTGATCGCAGCAGCAGCCCAGGTGGGCGCCGAGCAGATTCAGAATCGCGCCACCTTGGCCGGCAACATCGCCAACGCCTCACCCGCGGGCGATTCGCTGCCGGTGCTGCTCGCGCACGACGCGCTGGTGCACGCGAGCTCGGTGCGCGGTGCGCGCGTGGTGCGTTTCGCCGAGTTGTACACGGGCTATCGCCAGTTGGCGCTGGCGCCCGATGAGTTGATCACCGCGATCGAGTTGCCGCCCACGCCGGCGCGTTGCGTGCATTTCTTCCGCAAGGTCGGCACGCGAGCGGCACAGAGCATCAGCAAGGTGGTATTCGCAGGGGTGCTGCGCGTCGGACGCAACGGCGTCGATCATGTGCGGCTCGCCTGGGGTAGCGTCGCCGCCACCACGGTGAGATCGGCGGGAGCCGAGGCCGAGCTGCTCGGCGCTTCGCCTTCGCGCCAAGTGGGCGAACGCGCCCGCACGGCGTTGGGCACCGATATCACGCCGATTGACGATGTGCGCTCCGAGGGCGAGTACCGGCTCGAGGTGGCCGGGAACGTCCTGGCGCAGTTCCTGCGCGCTGCGCATGCGGGATTCGCCCGCGACTGACGCCACGCACTCTGAAGCGTTCAGGTGTCGTGCAAAGTGGCCGATACGGTGAAGGCAAGGACGAGTGGGTGGTTTCGGACCCGAGGTCCCCCGCTTGGTCCATCCGTAGGGAGCAGTCCCGTGTCCGACCACACGCAGCCCACCCTGCAGGACATCCTCGACGCCTTCGAAAGACTCTCCGAGCGCGTCTCGGCCTCGCCCAGTTCGCGCCTCGATCGCTTCGTCTCGGTCTCGGTGCGGCGTGCGTCCGAGGAACTCCGTCGCTTCATCCCCGGTCTGGATACGCCGCCGGATGCCGAAGCGGCCCGCTTCCTCGCTCGCTCCGCGTATTCGGCGCTCGAGGACGGCGATGCCCGCGAGGCACTCGCTCGATCATTGCGGGGGCTGTCGTTCGCGCCACACCACCCGGGCCTCTTCTATGTGGCGGCCTCGGCGTGCTTCGAGTTCGGCGCGGTCGAGGATGCCATCTGCCTCTTGCGCCACACGATCTGGATCCACCCGGGGCACACGGGCGCACGCCGTGACTTGGAAGCCCTGTCGGCCTACCTGCGAGAGCGCTGGGCGGAAGGCGAGAACCCGGAGTTCGCGTTTGAGGCACCGCTCGATCCCGAGTTGGCATTCGATTACATCAGCGATGACATGGACGTCCCTCCGCGCCGCACGCGCGAAGAGGACGATTTCACGGATGAGGATGAGGACCGTGCGGCGTGAAGGTCCTGTTCATCGCGGACGGCCTCGAGTCAGCTGAACTCGAGGAGTCCGGGAGTTGGCTCGGCGAACTCGCCGAGCAACTCGCGCAGCGTGGCCATCGTGTGAGCGCGCTCTGCACCCGCCCGTTGGAACCTTGGCAGACCGCCGAGGCCCCGACGGGCGTCTTCATTCGGCGACCGTCGCCCGAAGGCCTGGACTCTGCGCTCTACCAAGCGCTCGAGCAGCGCCCCGACATCGTGCACCTGGCCGCCACCACAGCGTTGTCCGCTTTCGCCGTGCAAAGCCTGAGTTCCGCCCCGCTCATCGCCGACCTGCACGACTTCGCTTCCCTTGGCCCCGAGCGCGAGCCGCCACAGAGGCTGGTCCTTTCCGCCCGCGTGCGAGTTGCGCACAGCGCCTATGCGCGCGATCGGCTTGTTGCGGGACTCGGCGCCCCGGTCGCGTTCGTACCCTATGGCGTCGATGCGCTGCGTTTCACCCCCGATGCCGGTGCGCCACTGGCGCCCGAGGTGGCAGCGCTGTTTGGCGATCGCACCGCGCGGCGCGTGTTGTTTCTGGGCCCGCCCACGCAGGCGCGGGGCGCCGGTATCATTTGCGACCTTTTGGTTGCCCTGCATGCGCGCGTGCCGGGAGTGGAACTGGTGGTGGCCGGTCGCGACCACGGTGATCCGAATGGCCACAGCGTATTGTTGACCGAGGCCCGGGAGCTGGGATTGACGGCCCTTCTGCGATTGCTGCCCAGCGTCTCGCGCGCTGACCTGCCTGCACTGCTCGCCTCGTGTCATGTGGCCGTCGCGCCCGGGTCCGCCCCTGAGCCCGGCGGCCTCGCCCTGATGCAGGCGTTGGCGGCCGGGCTGCCGGTGGTGGCGCATCCCGAAGGAGCCACTGCGGAATGGGTGGGGCAGGGGCGCGAGGGACTGTTGATCCCGGGTCGCCCCGTGGGCACGTTCGCGCACAGCGTCGCCGCACTATTGACCGAGGATGCCACGCGTGCGGCCTATGCCGACCGCGCGCGACTCGCGGCAATGGAACGCTTCGACCTCGAGCGGGCGTTGTTCGCCACCGAAGAGCTCTACCAAGAGGTGCATGCCGCCGGCCAAGGGCATGGCGCCTTCCGCCGCCGCGCCGCTTGACGCCATGGGCAGGCAGGGCCTGACGCTGAGCGCCGCCTGACGCATCCGAAGCGCATGTGCGACCATGTGTGCACGATTCCCTTGGAGGTTGTCCCATGCGTTGGTCGTTTCCCATCGGTCGATTGTTCGGCATCCGCATCCAGGTGCATGTCACCTTCCTGCTGATGCTGGCGCTTGCTCCCATGCTCATGTCGGGCGATGGAACATGGCGACTCGAGTATGTGGGTTTCGCGCTGCTCATTTTCAGCTGCGTCCTGCTCCACGAGCTGGGCCATGCGCTCGCCGCACGCATGTACGGGATTGGGACGCGTGATATCACGCTCATGTTCATCGGCGGTCTGGCGCGCCTGGAACGCATGCCAGAGAAGCCGTCGCAGGAGATCGTTGTGGCGCTGGCCGGCCCTGCGGTGAACCTGGTGATCGCGGCGATCGTGTTCGGCGTTCTCGCCCTACCCATGCACATCCCGGTCGACCGCATCCTGGCTGGCGCCGATCTGGCCTCGCGCATGGTGTACGTGAACATCGCCATGCTGCTCTTCAATCTGGTTCCGGCCTTCCCCATGGATGGCGGTCGGGTGCTGCGCGCGACCCTGGCGCTGCGCATGACCTTCGCCAAGGCCACGCGCATCGCCTCGATCGTGGGTCAGGTGTTCGCGGTGGTGTTCGCACTGGTGGCGCTGTTCGTGCTCAAAAGCCCCTCGCTGTTGTTCATCTCATTGTTCGTGTTCATGGCCGCCGCCGAGGAACGCGCCGTGGTGCAGACACGCCATACGCTCGTCGGCATGCCGGTCAGCGCAGCCATGCTGACCGAGTTCGCCACGCTCGACGTGAAGGACGAGTTGCAGCGCGGAGTCGACCTGTTGCTCGCGGGCAGCCAACAGGATTTTCCCGTGCTCGAGGATGGGCGCCTGTTGGGAATGCTGTCCCGCTCGGACCTGATTCGCGGACTTCAAGAAGCAGGCGCGGAGGCGCCGGTGGGTCGCATGGTCAAGATGGGTATACAGACGTTGGATGCCGCCATGCCGCTCGAGTTGGCATTGCACCGCATGCGCATAGCGCAACAACAGGCAGCTCCCGTACTCGCGCGTGAGGCTTTGGTGGGTCTCCTGACGATCGAGAATGTGGGTGAACTCATGTTGGTCCAGGAAGCGCGCCAGCGGCGGGCCGGGCAGGCCTGAGCCCCCCGCATCCTGTTGATCAGGTTCGACCGGTGCGAGTCGCGCCGTGTACAGTCCACGTGCCATGTCCCGTCCCCTGCACGCCCGCTGGATTCTGCCCTTCGTCGTGATCGTCGCTATCTTCGCGCTGTGGCAGAGCGCGCGGACGCTGCACTGGCGGACGATCAAGCCCGGGCTCGAGTTCGCCACGTTGCGCGGCGAACCCTTCTGCCGGCGTGGTTCATCCGCGATCGCGGTGGTGCGTGTGGATCCGCGCCGTGTCCCGGTGCGGGCGCGCCACTATAGCCGCATGCGTTCGGACCGGCCGTTGTCGATCGTGCAATGGCAACACCTGACCCATGCCGATGTGGTGTTCAATGCGGGCCAGTACTATCCCGACTTCAGCTACATGGGCCTCCTCTTCAGTGATGGCCGCGCGGTGTCATCCCGCCCGCATCCCAGTTACAAGGCCGCGCTCGTGGCGGGACCCATGACGGGCGGGCGCTCGGCGCATGTGATCGATATGGATCGTACACCGCTCGATCCCCGGAAACCCGGATGGCGCGAGATCGCCCAGAGCTTCATGTTGTTCGACGAGCACGGCGGGATGCGTGTGCGCCGCAGTGATCGCGTGGCGAACCGCACCGTGGTGGCCGAGGACGAGCGGGGTCATCTCGTGGTGATCGTGTCCGAGGGCGGTTACACGCTGGCGGATTTCGCCGAACTGTTGCGTCGCTCGCCGCTCCAACTGACGCACGCCATGTCCATGGACGGGGGACTCGAAGCCGAACTCGTGCTCCATGCGCCGGGCTTTAGCTACGCGACCTTCGGGGACTGGAAGCCGGGCCCGGCGCCCACGGCCCTGGGCGCCACCGTGCCACTGCCCGCCGTGATCACGCTGGGGGGCGAGTGAGCGTCGGGACCGGTTCCCCGCGACATCGCGAGCGCGGTCGTTACGAACTGTTCTTCGCCGATCAGGCCTGCGGCGAGGAACGCTTCGACGTGATCCCCACCTCCGAGGGTGGGAGTGTGGTCACGGGTGAGCAGACACTCGAGGCGCCGCACCCACTGGCGGGCCAACAGCGTTTTCGCGCCACGGTGTCACCTGAGGGCCGCGTCCTGGGGGTCGAGGTGGACTGGCTCGTGGGGACTCGCGCGCTGCATGCACAACACCGAGCCCAAGGCGGACTCTGGCACGTTCGGATCGATTACGCGGGCCATGTCCGTGAGCAGGAAGGGGACTATCCGCCATCCTGTGAAGTGTTATTCGGTTCGCCGTTGTTCCAGACCTTTGCGCTGCGCCACTACGTGCTCGCGCCCGGAGCCGAGCACGAGTTCGCGGCGCTGCTGATCGGTCCGCCCTACATGGCGGTGGAACCCGGCAAGCAACAGGTGCGCTGCACCGAGGCGCGGATGCTCGATTCTCCGTTCGGCCCGGTCGAGGCGCGACGCGTCGAGATGCTCGACCCGGCCGGCGCAGACCTGCCGGTGGTGCTGTGGATCGACGCGGACGAGCGCGTGCTCGAATCCCGGGACGGCGTGCACGACACCGCGCCACTCCTGCTGCGCTTGGTCGAGCTGGTCACCGACTGAATCGCGCTCGGGGAACCTGGCAGGCGTTCAGACCACCTTCAGCGCCTCGATCAGTTTGTGCACCACGCCCTTGGCGTCGCCGAACAACATGGAGCAGCTCGGGTCGTAGTACAGCGCGTTGTCGATGCCCGCGAAGCCGGCGTTCAGGCTGCGCTTGACGATAATGATATGGCGCGCTGCGTCGGCATCCAGGATGGGCATGCCATAGATGGGGCTGGTGGTGTCGGCCCGTGCGGCGGGGTTCACCACGTCGTTGGCGCCGATGATCAGCGCCACATCCGTGCGCTCGAACTCGGGGTTGATCTGCTCCAGGTCGTACAGTTGGTCATAGGGCACATTGGCTTCGGCCAGCAGCACATTCATGTGCCCGGGCATCCGGCCGGCGACGGGGTGGATCGCGTACTTCACATCGACCCCGCGATCGCTCAGCATCTCGGCCATCTCGCGCACGCCGTGTTGGGCCTGCGCCACCGCCATGCCGTAGCCGGGCACGATGATCAGGCTCTGGATATTGGCCAACAGCATGGCCGCGTCATCGACCGTGACCTCGCGGACGATGCGCGCCGGTCCGGTGTTGCCGCCTGTTGCCGCTGGGACGGGCTGCCCGCCGCCGAAGCCGGCGAAGAGCACATTGGCCAAAGAGCGGTTCATGGCCTTGCACATGAGTTGGGTGAGTAGCGTGCCGCTTGCCCCGACCAGCGTGCCACTGATGATGAGTGCGTTGTTGCCCAGCACGAATCCCGTGGCAGCCGCGGCGAGGCCGGTGAACGAGTTGAGCAGCGAGATCACAACGGGCATGTCGGCGCCGCCGATCGGCAGCACGAGCATGGCCCCGAACACCGCCGCCACTGCCAGCATGACCAAGAACCACAGCATGGGCGTTGCGCTGACGATTGCCAACGTGGCGCTTGCCAACAGGGAGAGGAACAGGGCTGCATTGATCAATTGCAGGCCGGGGAACTGCAGGGGTTTTTCGCTGAGGACGCCCGTCAGCTTGCCGCATGCCACGACGCTGCCCACGAAGCTGAGCGTGCCGATGATGGTGCCGAGCACGCCCGAGAAGACCGCCGTCGGATCGCCGTGCCCGGGAAACGCGACGGCAGCCTGGAACTCGAGGATCGACACCAGCGCCGCGCCCCCGCCGCCCAGGCCGTTCAGGAACGCGACCATCTGCGGCATGTCGGT
>JBDSKE010000223.1:0-10552 GCA_039917105.1 Candidatus Eiseniibacteriota bacterium
TAGCCCCGTGCCACATGCTGCGCCCCGTCTCCTTCGATCGGTGCGCCCGTCGATTTCATGCCCGCCGGCGCGAACACATGCCGTTGCAGGTAGTCGTAATAGTCCTCTCCCGATGCCTTGGCGATCACCTCACCAAGAAGAACATAGCCGCCATTCGAATAGCGCGCCTTCGTGCCCGGCTCGAACCAGAGCGGTTGGTGGCGGATGAGAGCGAGGTAATCGTGATTGTGACGCAACTTGGAATGGTCCGACTTCTCGTACATCTCATTGAATATGTCGCCCACTCCCGAACGATGCTCGGCGAGCATGGCGAGAGTGATATCCCCAGCATGCGGAAAGTCGGGCAGGTATCGAGAAAGCTTGTCGTCCAGCGAGAGCTTGTTTGCCTGGGCCAACTGCGCGAGCGCCACGCGGGTGAACACCTTGCCGATCGATCCCAGGTTGAAGCGCGTTGTGGCCGTGTTCGGCGTTTGTTGAACCCGATCCGCCAGCCCCCACGCGCGCGCCAGGAGTGGCTTGCCGTCGCGTGCGAGCAAGACGGCCCCCGCGAACGAATCCGCTTTCGCTCGTTCCTCGAGCACCCGGGTGAGCCCCGCCACCGCATCCGCATCGGAAAGGGTAGGTCCCGGCACCGAAATGCGACGCGGCCCGCCGCCTGCATCGCCGCCAGCTTCGATGCGGATGCCCATCAGGCGATGAGGTGTGACCGCCTCCCCTTCGACCATGGCGATCACGACTTCGCCCTCGGCCGTGCGGGCGCGCACTTGCATCGAGGCGGGTCCGGACTCGAGCACTTCGATCGGGGTGAGGGCCCCCGTTCGTTCCATCATGCCCCGGCGGCGCCTGAGCCGCTCGTCGATGGACACGCCACTCGGAGCCATATGGTGCGAGAAGAACAAGCGCGCCGACGCCTCGTCGGCATGTTGTTGCGCAAACCATGCCTGCACATGCGCCGAGAGTTCGCCCGTCGGCCAACTCAGTGGCGGCTCGGCCGCACCCACAGGGGCGACTAAGGCAACTGCGACGATCAGGGAGCAGACACTGGTGAATCGCATGAGACCTCCGCTCGGACGGATACCTACGAGAATCACGCACGCGGCATAGATTCGC
Organism: Candidatus Eiseniibacteriota bacterium; assembly: GCA_039917105.1. Classification (GTDB taxonomy): domain Bacteria; phylum Eisenbacteria; class RBG-16-71-46; order RBG-16-71-46; family RBG-16-71-46; genus CAIXRL01. The sequence goes on from JBDSKE010000223.1 coordinate 1,111, forward strand.
GCATGCGGATGAAGCGTTGATGAAGACGCTCATGCGCGCGGCAGCCAGATCCGGAACTGCGCGCCCTCCCCCCTGTTGCTTTCGACCGTCACGCGACCACCGTGGGCTTCCACCAGTTGCCGCGCGATCGCCAGGCCAAGTCCCGCGCCGCCCGTGGCACGCGCGCGTGAAGCATCGGCACGCCAGAATCGTTCGAACACGAACGGGAGTTGTTCGGGCCCGATTCCCTGACCGGTGTCCAACACCGCCACACTGACGCCCAGACCCTCGGATCGTCCCGAGACCTCGACCCGCCCGCCTGTCGGTGTGTGCTGCAGAGCGTTGGCGAGCAGAATGCGGAGTACCTGCGACAGGCGCTCGGGATCGGCGTGGACTGTTGCGTCCGGCATGGGCGCAACAAACAACCTGATTCCGCCTTCGTTCGCCCGGGGGCGCATCGCGGCCACCGAGGATTCGACGATATCGCCCAATGCGACGCGCATGCGATGCAACGACAATTGCCCCGCCTCGGCGAGCGTCAACACATGCAGGTCGTCGGTCAGGCGCGTCAACAACAGTGTCTCCTCGTGCAAGGAGCGCAACGTTTCAAGGTCGGCACCCAGCAAGCCGTCCTGCATCGCCTCGATCTGGCAGCGTAGATTGGTGAGTGGTGTGCGTAACTCGTGTGCCACATCGGTGACCATCTGGCGGCGTAACGATTCGCTGTGCTCGAGTGAACTCGCCATGGCGTTGAATGCCCGCGCCAGTTCCCCCAACTCATCGCTGGAGCGAACGCTTGCTCGCGCCGTGCGATCGCCCGCCCCGAAACGGCGTACCGCCTGGGTGAGGGACTGGACCGGTGCGAGGATGCTGGCGGAGAGTCCGACCAACAGGAACGCACTGGCGATTGCCGCCAACATCAGCGGCGTGAGCATCCGACGATCGAGTGCAAGGTGCAGGCGGGTTCGTTCGGCAGCCCTGTTGGCATCGGGCAACACCAAGACGATCAACCACCCCACGATCCGGCCATCCGGCCCGTGCAACGAGCGAGCAGGGACACGATCGAACATCAGTTGCATTACGACCGGCGCGCCGCGGCGGCCCGCCGGCTCCGTCCGCGTGAACACGAGGGGACCTGTCATGCCACCGCGATCTGCCCCATGCAACGCCGCGCCCCACGCCGGTGCGGATTCGAGCGTTGCCTTTTCGAGCGATCGCGCGGTGGAAGCCTTCAATCGACCATCCGCGTCCACCAGGACGAAGTCCACACGTCGCGGTCGCGGCAGGCGGTGGATCACCGAGTCTGCGCCGGGCCATGAGATGTCCCGGATAGCCGCGTAGTAGTGCTCCAGAATGGGCGCGGCCACGTTCACCGCGGCGGTATCGGTGGGACCGTCGAGCCGACGGAATTCCTCGTTCAAGGAGCGCCTTGACGAAAAAGTGGTAGCCAACAGGGTGGCGGCCGAGACCAGAACGATTGCCAGGGCCATGCGCCAGTGCAGGCTCACGTGGACGGAGTCCCCTCGAACCGATAGCCCACTCCATGCACGGTCACGACGAAACGCGGCGATGCGGGGTCGGCCTCGATCTTGCGGCGCAGATTCATGATGTGCACATCCACCGTGCGCTCGAGCACATCCGTTTCGTCACCCAATGCCTGCTCCACCAGTTGCGCGCGGGAGAAAGCGCGCTGCGGGCGCCGAGCAAGAGACGCGAGCAATGCGAACTCCTTGCGCGTGAGTCCTGCCGGCGTTTCTGCCACGATCGCATCGCGCCGCTCGAAGTCGAGCCGTAGTCCATCGAAGCTCACGGCACGTTCCGGCTCGGGCGCAGGGGAACGGCGCAGGATCGCCCTCACTCGCGCCACCAACTCGCGCGGGCTGAAAGGCTTTGCGAGGTAATCATCCGCACCTAGGTCCAACCCCGCCACGCGATCCTGCTCACAGGCGAGCGCGGTGAGCATGAGTATCGGCGTTCGCGCCCCCGCCGCGCGCAGATGCCGACAGACCTCGCGACCATCCAGCCGTGGGAGCAGAAGGTCGAGCACGATCAGGTCCGGCGCAAAGGCCTCGCACTCCTGCAGCGCTTGTGTGCCGTTGTATGCGGGGATCACTTCATAGCCCGCGTGCTCGAGATACAGGCGGCAACTCTCGACAATCTTCTTATCATCATCCACCACCAGGATCCGCCCGATCGCCATGCTCCCCCCTCCTGGCTCATCCATGTGCAATCCATACCCGCGATGGTCGCGGGCCGCGATGAAGGATTGGTGAAGGCCGGCGGTGCCCCATACCGCCTCTGGGCCACGACCGGCCCGGTGGCTTGTGGAATCCCTGACCCCTCGGCTATTCTCCCGGCCCTTCCGGCTCCCGGGTTCCCTTGGAGCCGGGAGTCAACCAACCTACCCGATGTTCGGGCCGCATCCCCAACTGCATCCCTTGCGGCTGCTCGAACCTCCGGGACCCTCCGGCGCGTCCCGTCGGAATGCCTGACCACTTCTCAATAGGAGCACCCGATGAAGCTGTTCCGCACCGCGGGAACCGCCCTGCGGAAACTCTCCGTGCCCGGCCTGCTCGCCCTCATGATGGGGATGTTGCTGCCGGCGATGTCCTTCGCCAGCGAACTGGACCTGCAGCTTCCGACACTGGATGGCGGCCAGAGGCAATTGCTGATCTATGGACTCGTCGTGTGCGTGCTGGGTATGGCATTCGGCCTCATGATGTTCAATCAGGTCAAGGCGATGCCGGCCCACAAGGCGATGCTCGATGTCTCACACATCATCTACGAGACGTGCAAAGCTTACCTGCTGAAGCAGGGCCAGCTCCTCATGGTGCTCGAAGTCTTCATCGGCGCCTGCATCGTGTATTACTTCGGATTCATCCAGCACTTGGACGCCGGGCGTGTCGCCACCATCCTCGCCTTCTCGATCCTGGGCATCCTGGGATCCTACGGCGTGGCGTGGTTCGGTATCCGCATGAACACGTTCGCCAACTCGCGCACTGCATTTGCCTCGCTCACGGGCAAACCGCTCAAGGTGTACGAGATTCCGCTGCAGGCGGGCATGAGCATCGGCGTGCTGCTCATCTGCGTCGAGTTGTTGATGATGCTCGCGATCCTGCTGTGGGTCCCGGCAGATCGAGCCGGAGCATGCTTCCTTGGCTTCGCGATCGGCGAGTCGCTCGGTGCCTCGGCATTGCGAATCGCGGGTGGCATCTTCACGAAGATCGCCGACATCGGCTCCGACCTCATGAAGGTCGTTTTCAAGATCAAGGAAGACGATCCGCGCAACCCGGGCGTGATAGCGGACTGCACCGGCGACAATGCGGGCGACTCGGTCGGGCCGACTGCCGACGGATTCGAGACCTACGGCGTGACGGGCGTGGCGCTTATCACGTTCATCGCGCTCGCTGTGATGCCCGAACACAAGGCACTGTTCCTGGTGTGGATCTTCGTGATGCGTGTGCTCATGATCGGCACCAGCATCGTCTCCTACCTGATCAATGGCGCGGTCGCACGCGCGCAGAATCAGGGCAAAGACAAGATTGACTTCGAGGCGCCGCTGACCAGCTTGGTATGGGTCTGCTCGATCCTCTCGATCGTCATCACGTTCGTCGCCTCCAAGTGGCTGCTGGCGCCGCTCGGCGGGAACATCTGGTTCACCCTCTCAGTCATCATCTCGTGTGGCACCCTGGCCGCGGCGGTGATTCCGGAGTTCACCAAGGCGTTCACGAGTGCGCACTCACGCCATGTGCAGGAAGTCGTGTCAGCCTCCAAGGAGGGCGGTGCATCGCTCAACATCCTGTCGGGCTTGGTAGCCGGCAACTTCTCGGTGTTCTGGATGGGTCTGACGCTGGCGGTCCTGCTCTTCGTCTCGTTCAAGTTCTCGACCCCGATCAACGCGTTCCTCAACCCGGGAATGGCGTATGGCTCGGTCTTCGCGTTCGGTCTGGTGGCATTCGGACTGCTGGGTATGGGCCCGGTGACCATCGCTGTCGATTCCTATGGCCCCGTGACGGACAACGCTCAGTCGATCTTCGAGCTCTCCCAGGTCGAGACGACTCCGGGCGTGGCGCAGGAGATCGAGAAACAGTTCGGCTTCAAGCCCAACTTCGAGCTCGGCAAGCATTACCTCGAGGATAACGACGGCGCAGGCAATACGTTCAAGGCTACGGCGAAGCCGGTCTTGATCGCCACCGCCGTCGCCGGCGCAACCACGATGCTGTTCTCGATCGTACTCACGCTGCAGAAGCACTTCAGCCTGATGAATCCGCCGCAGGTCTTCGCGTTGGACCTGCTGAATCCGTACGTGCTGCTCGGCCTGCTCATGGGCGGCGGCACGGTGTACTGGTTCACAGGCGCCTCGATGCAGGCCGTGACGACGGGCGCCTACCGCGCTGTGGACTACATCAAAAAGAACATCAAACTGGATTCGGCTGAGGCGGCGAGCATCGAAACCTCGCGTACCGTCGTGGAGATCTGCACCAAGTACGCACAGGACGGTATGTTCAACATCTTCATCGTGATCTTCTGTCTGACGATCGCGTACGCCTTCTTCAATCCCGTGTTCTTCATCTCCTACCTCGTCAGCATCGCCGTGGTCGGCCTGTTCCAGGCGATCTTCATGGCGAATGCAGGCGGCGCTTGGGACAATGCCAAAAAGGTCGTCGAGGTCGAGTTGAACGCCAAGGGCACCGAGTTGCACGATGCCACCATCGTCGGCGACACGGTCGGCGACCCCTTCAAGGACACCTCATCGGTCGCCCTCAACCCGATCATCAAGTTCACCACGCTGTTCGGCCTGTTGGCAGTCGAGATGGCAGTGGCGAATCCCGCCATCCAACTTCCGGTCGCGGTGGTGTTCATGCTGATCGCGCTGGTGTTCGTGTACCGCTCGTTCTACGGGATGCGCATCGCCACGAAGTAGCCGAGCCGTTCGGGAAGATTTGATGCCCCCCGAGGCCAGTCGCCTCGGGGGGCATTTCCGATTCGAAGCTCAGAGCGAGTTCGTTCGGATGATTTGGGCGTACTTCCAGGCACTGGGGCGGATGCGTCGCTGACCCGTGTCGAAGTCCACCTCGATCAGTCCGAATCGCGCCCGATAACCGTCCGCCCATTCATAGTTGTCCAGCAGCGACCAGTGCAGGTAACCGATCACATCCACGCCGTCGGCGATTGCGCGCGCGACCTGCCAAAGGTGCATGTAGATGAATACCCAGCGGTCATCATCCTCACGCGCGGGCACGCCGTTCTCGGTGATCAGGATGGGCAGCTTGTATCGCGAGTACTCCCGCAAGAACATTGCGAGGCCCTCGGGGTAGACCTCCCAACCCAGGTCATTCAGCTTCCCGATGTGTTGCCGCCACCCCACCTCGGAAGAAGCGCCAGTCAGGCCCGACAGATCGAATCCCGTGTTGCGCACGAAATCCCGCGTATAATAGTTGACGCCGATGAAATCGAGCGTCCGCCCCGCCGGCAGCCGCTCCCAGAACAGCCCGGGGACGCGAAGCGCACCCGTATGCAATGCATCCACGAAGAGGTGATTGAAAAGGTAGTGACGGAACCTCACACTCAGCCGGTCCCGCCAACTGTGTGGATCGTCCGGGGTGAGCGCCAGTGCGTGCTTGGCGATGCTCACCATGGCATCGGGCCGTTCGGCATGGATGATATGGTACGCGCGGACATGAGCGCGCAGCATGTGGCGCAACACGATGAGCGCGGCGGGCCAGTCCTTCTTGCCCGGCGGCCACTGCCCAATCAGATAACTCTTGAAGACATGTACCACCGGCTCATTGAGCGTGATCCAGTAGCGGGCCATTGGACCGTATTCGATCAACACGCGCTTCACGAATCGGGCGAAGTAGCGCTCGATCTGCGGGGATTCCCACCCGCCCTTGGCTGCAAGCCACTGGGGCAGTGTGTAGTGATGCAGGGTGACCACCGGCTCGATCCCGAGCGAGAGCAATGTGCGCAGGACATCCGCGTAATGCTCGATCGCCTCGGGGTCGAACCGACCCTCCTCGGGCTCGATGCGACTCCATTCGAGCGAGAACCGGTGCGCGTTGTGCTCCAGATCACGCGCCATCGAGAGGTCCTCGCGGTACTGCTCGTAATGCCCTGAGGCGACCCCGCTCGGCGTGGCGACGTTTCCAGCCTGTTCCCACGCCCACCAGTCGTTGTGGATGTTGTTCCCCTCGACTTGGTGGGCCGAGGTCGAGGCGCCCCACAGGAACCCTTCCGGAAAGCGGAAGTTCGAGGAGTGGATCCCATAGGTGGGATCGGCCGGAGCGGGCTTTGGTTCGGGCGCAGGCTCGGCCGCCGGCGCAGGTGCAGGTGCAGGTGCAGGTGCAGGTGCGGGTGCAGCCGCGGATCCGGCAGCGGTCGCGGGTGCGGGCTTTCCGTCCGCAGGCTCCTGCGTTAGCGGCGTGCCCTCTTGACGCGGCGGCGCATCTCCGTCATACGGTTCACGATCCATGCATGTTGGAGTATCAGTCACGCTGCGGAATGACTCAAGCGCCGGCCGGCAAGGGAACGGTTACTCGCTCCCGTGCCACTCGAAGGAGATTCCCATGGCTCAGAAGCTCGAACGCAGGTTCCTGCCCAGCCCCAAGGGCTATCGGTCAGCCGAGGCCGCGTCATTCATCGCGCAGCTCGACGACCTGACGCGTCGGATGTTCGAGGATCTGAAGGGCGCAACCAGCGCGGAACTCGGTTGGAGCCCCAAGCGTGGGCACAACACCATGGGCATGCTCCTCGCCCACCTCGCGATCGTCGAAGGGTTCTGGGTCCATTTCGCCAAACACGGTGAGTACGACATGCCCGCCCTGGAGCGAATCCTGGGAATCGGGTCGGATGATGATGGGATTCCCATGCCTGCCAACGGCAAACCGCCTGCCACGCTGCGCGGGCGCACTCTTGCAAGTTACCGGGCGCTTCTCAAGCGTTCGCGCGCGTACGTCTCGCGCACATGCAGGGCATTCACGGATGCCCACATGGACAAACGCTACCTTCGCGTGCGGCACGATGGTAGCCGCGCCGAGATGGATGTACGCTGGATCCTGTACCACGTGGTCGAACACTTCTCGGGGCACTACGGGCAGATCCTACTGATGCGGCACCAATACCGCGACCGGCGTCGCAAAGCCTGAGTTCCAAGTGGGGCCCCTGATTCAGAGGCCGTCGAGCAACAGCCCGAGTCGATGGCACCCTTCTGCGAACGCCTGCGGTTCCACAATCAGACTCAGTACGAGATGCTCACCCCCGGTGAGGTCGTAGAAGTGTCCCGGGTGGACGAGGACCCCACGCTCCATCAGTGCCAGCGACCACTCCTCCTCGGTACGCGTTGCCGGCAGGCGCAGGACTGCGCTCCACCCGCCCTCCGCGGGAAGCACCGTGATGGCGGGGCACTCTTGGCAGAGCTGCGCCAGCGCCGCGTCGTTCGCTGCGATCCTCGCGCGCACCTGGAGTTGGAAGCGTTCGCGCGCCAAGAGCAGCGCGGGCAGCGCCGCCTGAACCGGCCCGCCGACGGACAGGAAGAGGTCGCCGAGCCACTCGAGTCCGCCCATGGCTTCACGCACTTCCGCTTCCGGCCCGCATGCCGCGATCCATCCGAGCTTGAGGTGCGGCAGCCCGCAGAGCTTGGAGAGCCCGCCCAGAACGAACGTGGGGACACGACGCGCCCCAAGCCACCCGGGGAGCGGCCCGACCCTCGGCGATCGCGAGAACGCCCGGAACACTTCATCGGACACGATGGCCATGTCACCTCGTTCGGCCAGTGCCTCGATGAACGCGCGGTCGTCGGCACCGAGGCAGGAGCCGGTGGGATGGTTGGGTTCGACCACCACGATGAGGCGGGCGCCAGCAGTTGAGGACGCCTGCTCCAAGCTGGCGCGGTCCAAATGCCAGCGACCGTCGAAGGCCAGTCGGTAAGGCCGCAGCTCGAGGCCCTCGACATGGGCCAGTGGTTCAAATAATGGGTAGCTCGGACTGGGTGCCAGGACGGCTTCACCTGGGTTGGCAAGAAGTCGGAACAGATGCGCATAACTCTCACTGGTGCTTGAGGTCAGAGTGATGTTCTCAGGCGATATCTCAAGTTCATGCGTCGATAATAAGGCGGCCACGGCGGCCCGGGCCTGGAGCCAGCCCAGCGACTCCACCTCGTGCGGTGTGGCGCCCACCGCCTCCAAGGCCGCGCATGCTAACTCGAGCGGAGCCAGCCCCACCCGAATCGGGTCGGTCGCCGTCAAGTCGAGGAGCGGCCGCCCTGAGCGCCGCAGCGCCGCACACCGACGGGCCCACTCATTCGGCAGCAATGACGGAGGGACTCGGCGCGAGAGCATGACCACGACGCTAGGCTCGGAACTCGTATCGCGCAAATCGTGTGCGATCCATCCATGTCGCGAGGTCCGCGGGCCGCAACGCACAACGCCCCGGCGGGAACTTCCCGCCGGGGCGCATGCAATGTTGTTCCTCGATGCGTCGGTTCGACTACGTACCCTCGCTCCAGGTCGCCAGGTACTTCACCTGCTCCGGTGTCAGCGTGTCGATGGCCACGTTCATGCTCTTCAGCTTCAGGCGCGCCACTTCTTTGTCGATGTCCTGCGGCACGACGTAAACGTCCTTGGCCAGCTTGGACGCCTTCTTCACCAGGTACTCGACCGAGAGCGCTTGGTCGGCGAACGACATGTCCATCACCATCGCCGGGTGCCCTTCGGCCGCGGCGAGGTTGATGAGACGGCCTTCGCCCAGGACATACACGCGCTTGCCACCCTTGATCTTGTACTCATCCACGAACGGACGGGCCACGCGCTTGGAAACAGCCATCCGCTCGAGCGCCGGGATGTCGAGTTCGACGTTGAAGTGACCGCTGTTGCAGACGATCGCGCCGTCCTTCATGGCCGCGAAGTGCTCGCGACGAATCACCGACTTGTTACCGGTCACCGTGATGAACAGGTCTCCCTTGGGGGCAGCATCCTCCATGGAGCAGGCAATGTAACCGTCCATGGCGGCCTCGAGGGCGCGCAATGGATCGACCTCGGTGACCATGACAGTGGCGCCCATGCCCTTGGCACGCGCCGCGAGCCCACGCCCACACCAACCATAGCCGGCGATGACCACGGTCGAACCGGCGATCAACATGTTCGTGGCACGAAGCACGCCGTCCATGGAGCTCTGACCGGTGCCATAACGGTTGTCGAACAGGTGCTTGGTGTCGGCATCATTGATGGCGACCACCGGGAATTTGAGCTTCTTGTCAGCCGCCATCGCGCGCAATCGGGTGACTCCGGTCGAAGTCTCCTCGGTCCCGGCGAAGACGTCGCGCAAGTACTTGGTCATCTTGGTGTGCAGGACGGTGACCAGGTCGCAACCGTCGTCCATCGTGATCTGCGGGCGAGCCTCGATGCAGGACACGATGTGCGAGTAATAGGTCTTGTGATCCTCACCCTTGATCGCGAACGTCGGTACG
>JBDSKE010000224.1:0-7159 GCA_039917105.1 Candidatus Eiseniibacteriota bacterium
GGCCATCGGCCCACATGTCGGAGGCATCGCGCCAGACTTCGGCCGAGGCGGTTCCCGCCAGCGCCGACAGGCTGGCGGCCAGGATCAGAGCCGGGGCGACCTTGTGCAACACCCGCGCGGGGGCGGCCACACGGACCCTCACTGGCTGGAGTTCACGGGCGATGAGCGTTTCGTCCAGTCGCGCCACAGCCCATTCGAGCGAGGAGCGTAGGAACCGGACCAGCGCGACCACGTTGTTCATGACCTGCCTCCTTGTTCGAATGCGAAGGGTGCGTTCCATGTTCGGTGTCACGCAGGAAGTACGCCAAGGCAGCGGAAGTATTCCCGCGGCGATTCCGTGGGCTTCTGCGAGGATTCGGGGGTACCAAGGGGGAGGGGGGGCTGGCTGAGCGGCACCCGCGCCTCACCGCTGTGGCCGCCCTGCGACGGCATTTCGGCTGCCGTTGTACCCAATGTCCGGCAGCGGTCACGCCGGGGGTCCCCGTGCGTAATGCAAGTGACCCCGCCACCCGGCGCCCACCCACCCTTCACTTGGAGAGCCTGCGCATGCGTCCCACCGCCATTCGCCGTCTCGTGCTCACGCTGACGCTGTTGCTGGCGCTGCCCTCGGTCACACGCGCCGACATCGCCGTGGGCGCCACCGGCCCGGCGTTCACCAAGAGCGTCCTGGGTGGCGGAACCGCCACGCTCAGCCAGTACTCGGGCAAGGTCGTCATCTTGTTCCTCCTTGGCTACGGCTGCCCCATCTGCCAGAGCGACGGTCCCTCGGTCCAACAGAACCTGAATGCGTACTACGAGCAACAGCGTCCGGGTGAGGTGCAGGTGTTGGGCTCCGATCTCTGGAACGGCACCGCAGCCCAGCTCGCACAGTTCAAGACCCTCACCGGCGCGCAGTTCCCATTGCTGCTCAATGGCGCGATCGCAACGGGCGGCAATATGTCGATCTCGTACGGTCCCTATGACGACTATGTCGTGCTCGACCAGCAGGGCGTCGTGCGCTACCACGCGGCGCTCACGTATGCGCATGGGAATCGATACCACTTGGACGAGATTCGCAGCATCGTCGATGGGTTGCTCCCAACACTCGATGCTCCGGGCAATGGTCGCGCGAATCTGGCGCTGGCGGTTTCGCCCCATCCAGCGCGCGGCCCGGTCAGCGTTTCTTTCACGCTTCCCCAGGCTGAATCCGACGTGTCCGTCGAGGTGCTCGACACCGCTGGTCGGCGCGTCGCCGTATTGCATCAAGGGCCCGCCGCGGCAGGCGTCCTGCGACTGACCTGGTCCCGGGCAGAGGCGGTCCAGGCGGGGCTCTATTTTGTCAGGGCCAGGGCCGGCGGCGAGCAACTGCGTCAGCGTGTGGTCATCCTCAAGTGAGCCCGGTGGGCACAGCGATTGATATGGCATTAGGGCACACGGGGGTGTCACAGTGGCCACCTGCTCGATCGAGCAGGACGCGCGTTCGCCCCCGCGGGGGACGGACGGCGCCCACTGGCCCGCAACCCCACGAGGTGTGCCGTGTTCATCCGTCGCCCGCTGCTGCTTGCGGCGTGCCTGTGCCTGTGCCTGAGCTTGGCGCCGCGCATCGCACACGCCGAGCTGCTCGCGCTGGGCTCACCGGCTCCGGCATTCACGAAGAACGTGCTGAACAGCGATCCGTGGCCCACCGCAACGCTGTCGCAGTTCAGCGGCAAGGTCGTGATCCTGCACATCCTGGGATACAGCTGACTCTACTGCATCACCGACGGTCCGTCGGTGGAGACCAATGTGTGGCAGTACTACAAGACCGCGTGGCCGGGAAAGGTGCAGGTGCTGGGTGCCGACGTGCTCGATGGGACGATCGCCCAATTGAACTTGTTCAAGTCCCAGTCCGGGGTCACGTATCCGCTCATGCGCGACTGCTATGTGAGCTTCTCGCACCCCGAGAATTTCTGGCGCTATTACGGCGAGCGCGATCATTTCGCGGTGGTCGACCAACAGGGGATCGTGCGTTACAACTCGGCGCTTCTCTGGCCCTACGGACAGGGCTACAAACTCAGCGAGATCCGCGCTTGCGTCGACTCGCTGTTGACCCAATCCGTGGCGGTCGAGGGCGCGCTGCCGCTGACTTTCGCGCTCGCCGCTGCGCCGAACCCAGCGCGCGGCTCGCTCACCGTGACGCTCGCCTCACCGCGGGAGCTGGATGCCTGTCGGGTGGCGGTCCACGATCTGGCTGGCCGGCGAATGGCCACGCTCTGGGATGGCCCGCTGCCGGCGGGCCGGCGCGAACTGACCTGGGATGTGCGCGATGATGCGGCGGCCCGGGTCGCGCCCGGCATGTACTTGGTCCTGGCGGACGCAGGTGGAACACGCTTCACGCGTCGCATCGTCGTGGTGCACTGAAGTCGTTCGAACCCGGCCGGAGGATCGATTTTGAAGCGATGGATTGCAGGCTTATGTGGGGTTGGGTTGTTGTGCGCCTTGCCCGTGCTGGCTGCTGGCCCGTTGGGGACGGTCCGACCGGCGCCACGCTTCGAAGTGCGAAATGTCGAGGGCAAGCCGGTATCGCTCGATTCCCTGCTGCAGAAGGGGCCCGTGCTACTCGATTTCTGGGCCACGTGGTGCAAGCCGTGTGTCACGTCGCTGCCCGTCATGGAACGCCACTGGCGGGAGCATCAGGCTGCAGGGCTCACGGTGGTCGGAGTCTCGGTCGATGGGCCGCGTAACTTCGCCAAGGTGCGGCCGTTCGCGCGCGGTCTGGGACTCACGTTCCCGATCGTGCTCGATGAGGACGGCTCGCTCGCGCGGCGTTACGACGTGACCGGCATGCCCACCTCGATCCTGATCGCGCCCGACCGGCGCATCGCGTATGTCCAGGTGGGCTACACCGCCGGACAGGAGGAGGCGCTCTCGCGTGCGATTCTCGCCCTGTTACCTGCCCCCGCTGTGATGGATAGCGCTCGATGAGCCCAAGCGTGTCCGCGATGCAGTTGCGTCGTGTGCTCGCGGGGGTGGCGCTTGCAGGGTGCTTCGCGATGCCGGTCGAGGCGCAGATCTCGGGCGGCAATCTCTTGATCGGCCAGGCCGGCAACGTGATCGGCGCCCAACGCAAGGATCGCAGCGACCTCTATGAGCGTTTGGACCTGCAGTGGTCCTCTGACGCGCTCACGCTGGGAGGACGCTTCGAATACGACCGGAGCGACGATGACCGTGCCGACTTCGGTCGCGCGGCAGCGTACCAACGCCTGACGCAACGCTGGGCGGAGTGGGACCGCGATGGCCTGGGGGTACGAGTCGGCAACTTCTACACCATCCTGGGGCGCGGTCTGCTGCATCGCTCGTGGGAACTTCCGGGTGTCGTTTACGACGAGGTCGGAACACAGACCCGCTATGCGGCCGCTCGCGACCTGAGCGGCGCGCGCCTGCACGCCGAGCATGGCCCGGTCAGCGCCCAGTTGTTCCGCGGCCGCGTCAACGACGGCACCAGTTCGCCGGCCCTGGAGGCGTTTGGGTTCGAGCGCTATCGCGGCGTCCTCGACGGTGCCGAACTGCGCACCCGATTGCCCCGCGGCGCCAGTGTGGGGACGGCTTGGAGCCGCTATACCTATGGCGACGCCCCCGAGCGCCAATACGCCAGCGGCTTCGCCGAAGTGGACCCGCTCGAAGTGGCGGGACTCAAGGGTTGGTCGGCGCCGTTCGCGTTCGAGTACGCGGCGGAGCGACCATCGCTGCTCGATTGGTGGCAATGGCGCCGCGGCGCCGAGCGCGCGCACGCCATGTACGCCTCGGGCGGGCTCTTGTGGCAGCGCTACACGTTCGTCGCCGAATACAAGGACTACGACGGCTTCCGCCTTGGCCTCAACGACCCGCCTTCCCTGGTGCGTGAGCACGCTGCGCCGCTGCTCAATCGTGATACGCACCTGCTGGATGCCGAGGGCGAAGAGGGGTTCCAACTCGAGGCCAGCGGTCCGCTGCATCCATGGGTCACCTTCACCACGAACTTCTCGCGTTCCGACGGAGCGCCCGGGGTGCGCTGGCTGAGATTCGAAGAGCGCTACGGGGAGTTGCATGTGGCTCCTCCCAACAGCGACGCTTGGGAGTGCACGGTGTTCGCCGACCGCGGTTTCAACACGTTCGATTTCGTGATCGATCGGCACAGCCTGGGACTCGAGGGATCGGCACGCTTGCCGCAGAAGTTCGCGGTCTCCTTCGACCTCGAGCGCAAGCGCGTGGCGACGCAGGGTTTCTTTGGTTCGCCCGAGTGGTTCCAGGACGAGTTCGTCTCCGCCTCGGTATCGCGCGCAGGCTGGGGAAGGGCGGGCGTGAGCGTGACGCGCACCACCGATCCGCGCGACCTGCCTTCGGATGACTTCGGCCTGCCCACTGCGGATCGCGCGTTGTTCGCGGGATTCTCACTCGGCGGCGACGTTGGCCAATCCCACCAAGTGTCCCTGTTCGCAGGACGACGACGCGGTGGGCGGGCGTGCACCAGCGGTACCTGTTACGACGTGCCTTCGCTGGCCGGGGCGGAACTGCGGGTCACCAGTCGCTTCTGAAGTCGCCGCTCAGCCGCCCATCATGCGATAGCCGGCGTCCACATACATCACTTCGCCGGTGATGCCGCTGGAGAGGTCGCAGAGCAGGAACAGGCCCGCGTTGCCCACCTCTTCCTTGGTGATATTGCGCCGCAGGGCTGCTCGGTCGGAGTGTTGCTTGAGCTTGCCGGCGAGACCGCTGATCCCGCGCGCGGCCAGTGTGTTCAGCGGCCCGGCGCTCACCGCGTTGACGCGGATGTTGCGTGGCCCCAGCTCGTACGCCAACTGTCGGGTGGACTGCTCCAACACCGCCTTGGCACTTCCCATGACGTTATACGCAGGCACCGCGCGCTCGGCCGCGAGGAAGGACATCGAGATGATCGAAGCGCCATGCTTCTCGAGCAAAGGCAGGGCCCGGTTCGTGATATTCAACAGCGAGTAAGCACTGACCTCCAGCGCCAAGCGGAAGCCCTCGCGCGAAGTGGCCACGAACGTGCCTTCCAAGTCATCCTTGTTCGCATACGCCACACCATGCACCAAACACTCGAGCGAGCCCCAGCGTTCGGCAAGGGTGTGCATGACGGCGTCGATGTGGGAGTCCATCGAGACATCGCACTCCATCGTGAAAACACCCGGCAGGGTTGCGGCCAGTTCCTCTACCCCCGGACGCATGCGCTCGTTCGCGTAAGTGAGGCACAGCGCCGCGCCAGCCGCGTGGACCTTCTCGGCAATGGCCCACGCGATGCTGCGGTGATTGGCGACGCCCAATACAAGCGCGTGCTTGCCGGACAGGTCGATCGGGATCATGGCACTCCTTACGCGGTTTTCTTCGGCTCCCAGACCCGGATCGGCAGGATGACCACCTGGATGCCGGCGAATTGGAGGCGGCGCTGGATGGAGAAGGCGGTCTCATGGTGCAGGGTACGCGTGAACAATGTCTCGCGTTGGAACACGAGCTGGCCGGCGAACACCATGGAACGCCGGAACTCCTTCTGGAGATCCTTGCAGATCTGCTCGAGTTCCTCGATCAGATCGGTGCCGAGCGTGTAGCGGTACTCCGCATAGAAGCCCATGCGCTGTGACAACTCCACATACTGTTCGAGGTCCATGCGGACCTTCTCTTCCAGGGCCTGCACGCTCTCGGTGCCCTTGAACTGACCCGAGTCGACCAAGCCCACCGAGACGAATACGAGGTTCTTGAAGTGACGCGGGAACATGCGTTGCACGCTGAGCAGGGTGTGGATCCCCAGCCCCGCGTAGGATTCGACCAAGACCACCGCCGTCGGTCCATCCGGCGCCAGTTCCGTCGACTCGTCGCGCTCGGGCATGGGCAGGTCGGTGAGCACGTCGTCCAGGCTCCCCAACACCTTGCGGACATGCTGGTAGTGTCGCCGCACCACCACGCACAATCCCACGAATGCACCCGTCACCAACAGGGTGACCCAGCCGCCGTGCGTGAACTTGATCACCGCGGTCACGATCAGGATCCCGCCCGTCACCAGCGTCCCCACTCCGGCCAGGACGAACCGCCGCCGCCAGTGTCTCTGCGTGGCCCGGGTGTTCCACCAGTGCCGCACCATGCCCAGTTGCGAGAGCGTGAAAGTGAGGAACACGTTGATCGAGTACATGACCACCAGGATCTTCACGGCGCCGCCCGTGTAGATCAGCGTTGCGATTGCGGCCAGACCCATGGTGATGATGCCGTTCTGGGTCACGAGTCGTTCGGACAAGTGCGCGAACCGCTTGGGCACCCAGTTGTCCACCGCCATGGCGGCAAGCGTTGCCGGGCCCGCGAGGAATCCGGTCTGCGCCGCGACGAACAACAGCGCGCCCTCGGCGAGAAGCGTGAAAATGACCAGCGCTGGCCCGATCTGGAAACTGCCGATGTGCCAGCCGGCAGTGAGAGTGGTCCAGAGCGATGCGTTCAGCGTGCGACCGGGTTCATGGCTGACGCCATTGAGCAGGTAACAGAACAGGATGCCGCCAGCGGTGAAGGCAAGCGAGATGGCCATGTACGCCATGGTCTTCTTGCCGGTCTCGACCCGGGGTTCGCGCAGCATCGCCGTGCTGTTGGACACAGCCTCGATTCCGGTGAACGTACCGCCGCCAAGGGAGTAGGCGGTGAGGAACAGGGCGATCACCCCGAATCCGCCCAACTCCTTCACGGCCGAGTTCGTATCCTGCACGGTGGCGCCAACCAGCAGGTGCATGTCGCCCAGGTGCGGCACGATGCCCACCAGGATCAGCGCGATGTGCGTGATGACGAACGCCACGAAGATCGGCATCAGGATCGCAACCGATTCCTTCACCCCGCGCAGGTTGAGTGCCGTGAGCCCCAGCACGATCCCGATCTCGGCGGGAAGTTTCCACGGTACCGCCATGGCGGGCAGGAATGAGAAGATGGCGTCGATGCCCGAGGCCACCGAGATGGCGATGGTGAGCACGTAGTCCACCACCAGAGCCCCGCCCGAGATCACACCCGGGGTGGTCCCGAGCAGTTTGGTGGCCACCAGATAGCCGCCGCCGCCGCTGGGGAACAACTCGATGATCTGGGTGTAGGAGGCACTGATCAAGAAGACGGTGAGCACCATGGCCACCGTCAGGTACAGTGCCAAGTGGGTATGGTGGCCCAGCGTGAGGAATGCTTC
>JBDSKE010000225.1:0-3514 GCA_039917105.1 Candidatus Eiseniibacteriota bacterium
GAGCACTCCTGCCGCGTGCGTGGAGGCGTGCCGGGCCAGTCCCTCCAGCACTCTGGCATTGCGCAGCAGTTTGTCGTAGACCGGACCGCGTTCAGGAAGCGACTTGAGGTCGGGCGTCAGTTCAATCGCCTTCTCCAGCGTCATGCCGAGCTTATCGGGCACGAGCTTGGCGATACGGTCCACCTCGGCCACCGGCAGCCCGAGCGCGCGGCCCACATCGCGCACCACGCCTTTGGCGCCCATGGTGCCGAACGTGATGATCTGGGTGACATTGGCCTCGCCATACTTCTGCTTCACGTACTCGATCACTTTGGGACGGCCAAGGTCATCGAAGTCGATATCGATATCGGGCATCGAAACGCGTTCGGGATTGAGGAAGCGCTCGAAGATCAGGTCGTGCTTGAGGGGATCGATCTCGGTGATGCGCAACGCGAACGCCACGAGCGACCCGGCGACAGAGCCTCGCCCGGGCCCCACTGCGACGCCGATGCTCTTGGCGAAGTCGATGAAGTCGAGGACGATCAGGAAATAGGACGCGAACCCCATCTTGCAGATGACATCCAGCTCGTAGGCGAAGCGTTCCTTGATCTTCTCGGTCAACTGCCCGCGGAATCGGTCGTGCACTTTCTTCCATGCGAGATCGCGAAAGTACGCGTCGGCGTCGGTCCACCCTGGGGGCAAGGGGAACTCGGGCAGTAGCGGCTTGCCGAAGTTCATCTGCAGATTGCAGCGCTCGGCCACCGTGAGCGTGTTCCGGATCGCATCAGGGAAATCCCCGAACACCTGTTTCATCTCGTCGGGCGAGCGGAAATGCAACTGGTCCACCGCGTGCATGCGCTGGGATTCGTCGACGTTCTTGCCCGTCTGGATGCAGATGAGCACATCCTGCGCCTCGAAGTGGCTCTTCTCGAGGTAGTGGCAGTCATTCGTCGCGACCATGGGCAGCCCCGTGCGCCCAGCCAACAGGCGCACCTTCTCGCGGATCTTGTCCTCGATATCGATACCGTGGTTCTGGATCTCGAGGAAGAAGTTCTCGCGCCCGAACATATCGGCGTACATGCCCGCCGTCCGCATGGCCTCGTCGTCCTTGTCCTCCAACAGATCGCTGGCGATCTCACCTTTGGGGCAGGCCGAAAGCGCGAGAATGCCCTTGGAGTACTGGGACAGGATGTCGTGGTCCACACGCGGCTTGTAATAGAAGCCCTCCAGATAGGCCAGTGAGGAGAGGCGCATGAGGTTGCGAAAGCCCTCCTCGTCACGCGCCAGCAGCACCAAGTGGTGCGCCGTGTCCTTGGGAGTGCGGTCGGCGCGCTTACCTCGCGTGACGTACGCCTCCATGCCGATCAGCGGCTTCACCCCGGCCTTGCTCGCTTGCTGGTAGAACTCGACGGCGCCGAACATCGAGCCGTGGTCTGTGAGGGCGAGCGCGGGCATCTCGAACTTCGCCGCCTTCTTGACCATCGCTGGGATGGCACTGGCGCCGTCGAGCAGCGAATAGTCGCTGTGATTATGAAGGTGGACGAAGTCGGAGTGTTTCATGGCGCATCCTGCGCAGAGGGAACGAGGGTACGGGATGCCCGCGGAGCGTCATTTGAGGATTTCAACGCTTGGTCGAATCTAGCACAAAGCTCCCGCGCTTCACGGTGCGCAGTCCGGCTCGGTCGGTCACGACCACTTCAAAGGAATGACGGCCCGGCAAGGGCGGCACCAATGGCCGCCAGCGAAGTTCGCCCTCCTCGGAATCGTACTCACTCGGCACCCATCCGCCGTCCACGCGAAAGTGAGATTCCCTCCCCTCCACCCCGCTGCCGGAGTCGCTGACCTCCGCGCGCAGGGTCCACCGACTATAGGCAGCCGCCCCCACTCGGCGTGGCGGAGCCGCGAGCTTCACCACGGGCGGCACGTCATCACGCAAAAGCGCGAACTCGCCCAACTGTGGCACATCCTGCAGAAAACCATGGGTCACGCTGTCATAGCGCGCGCGCATGAACTCCCATGGCCGGCCGGCGCCGTCGCGCCGGTAGATGCTGACGCGATCGTTGGCTATCCCCGGCGGCAATCCCAACACGAGCCGAACGGGCCGCCGGATCGGGAGATCGGCCGGCAACCATTGCAGAGTCGGCGCGACCGCGACGCGGCCGCCACCCGGCGCGGGATCGAGCGGAAGCATGCGGGTGAGGGAGACGAGCGGCTCGAACACCTGGTCCACGCCGATCCCCACGCTGACCGCGGCATCGGCCTGCATCAACATATCTGTTCCCGCCGGCCAGACGCGGAACGAACCCCGCTGCCAATAGGCCTTGCCGTCACCCGACACGCCTTTGATCCAGAATCCCTCCTCATCGGGGATGCCGTTCATTTCGAGGACAGCCACCCAGGCCGTGCCGTCCCAAGTGGCCGCGGTTGCCCCGCGGCCTTCCCGGCCCCGCTCGATCCGCACCTGTCGCAGCCCTGCGGGGGCACCGGCTACTCGCACGCGAAGATTGCGGTCCGGCAATGCCGAGAACATCCATTGCAGTTCGGCGAGCGGCCGGCCCGCGCCCACTCGCGTGGTATCGGGACCCGTCTCATTGGCGCCCGGCGCTCGCAACACCACCACGCGTTCGACCGTGTTGCCGGCGGCATCGGTCGCACGCAGCGCCACGGGTCGCGGCGCATCGCCAGGGTGCATCGCGATCGTGCCTGCTTCGAGTGAATCCGGCGCAGAAGTGCGTAGGAAGCGCGGCCGGAATCCGGCTGGCGCCCACAGGACCCAACCGCCGGTCCCAGCGATGCGGCCCCGATCAACAAGCAGGTCGATCTGAGACATTTCTCCATCCCAGGAAATGCTGTCGAGTCGCGCCTCCACATCCACGGCGCCGGATCGGAGCGAGACACTCCAGATCGGTAGGTCCGTGTGCCCTGCCAATGCATCAAGTGCATGCACGACCGACCGCACTCGCCCCTCGACCAGAATGGTATCCGGCGTTTCGCGCAGCGTCCGCGTCAGGGGAGAAGCTCGGCGCTCCACCCACGAGTGTGAATCGATCGGCTCGAGTGTCAGCGAGATCAATCGAGGCATATCGTTGTCCGGCGCCTCGAAGCCCGCGCGCAAAGGGCTCAGGGCGAGGTCCACCCGCCTGACTTCGAGATGCATGTGCGGACCGCCAGCGCCACTCGAACCTGTCCACGCCAATAAGTCACCCGACTTGAACCGGAATCGGTCGCGTTCGGGAAACACGTCCTGCTCGTACTGGCCGCTCGCGCGTTGCACGGAATCGACGAACGCTGCCAGCACCGGGGCGTAGGCGTCGAGGTGGCCGAACACCAGCAGGCGGCCATCTTCGGTGTGCAGATAGATGGAGCGGCCATAGCCCACACCCGAACTACGAATGCGTTCAACCCATCCCGAGAGTGGGGATCGCACCTCGACCCCAACCCGGCCGCCGGTGGAAAAATCCAGGCCGGCGTGGAAATGATTGCTGCGGATTTCTCCGAAACCACCCGTGATCACGCTCGAAGCGGGCAACGGCGC
>JBDSKE010000226.1:0-12101 GCA_039917105.1 Candidatus Eiseniibacteriota bacterium
CAAGTTCGTGATCGATGGCGGCACTTGGAAGGAAGACCCCGCCGCCAAGGAAACCGTGGACGACGGCTTCGGCGGCAAGAACGCGATCATGGCCGTGAGCGCGGCCGCTGGCGCGCCCGCCGCGGCCGTGCCGGCGGCCCCGAACACCTCGCCCACTTCCACCCCATCGCGTGCGGTGACCGGCAAGGCCAAGGCCCCGCAGACCACGGCGGCGGGCGTCGTCTTCACCTACGCGGGAGCAGCCAATTCGGTAGCGCTGTGCGGCGATTTCAACGCTTGGGCAACGAACGCGGATGCCATGAAGCAAATGGCCGATGGCACTTGGACCATCACGAAGAAGCTCGCCCCCGGAACTTATGGTTACAAGTTTCTCGTGAACGGCAGCGCCTGGAAGGCCGATGAAGCCAACCCCGCGTCCAAGGACGATGGGTTCGGCGGCAAGAACTCGCTCATAAACCTCAAGTGATCGAAGCGCCAGCGCTCTCCGCGTCGGCGCTTTATTCTATTCCATTCGCGCCCGCCCGGCGCACTTCGGAGGCATCCATGCGTTTCCCCTCCTCGCACGCGTTCGTTGCTCCAGCGCGGGCGTTGATGCTCGCATTGCTGCTGGCAGCGCAGGCCTCGACCGCGCGGGCCACGAAGGTCACCTTCCAATATCAGCCGATGATCGGCGGCGTCTCAAGCGTGGCGATCGCCGGCAGCTTCAATGCCTGGAGCGCCACCGCGAACCCGCTCAAGGATGACGACGAGGACGGCGTCTGGAGCGCGGTCTATGACCTCGCGCCGGGGCGCATCGAGTACAAGTTCGTCGTCAATGGCGACCAATGGTTCGCCGACGAGGACGCGGCCGAGACTTCGCCCGATGGCTTCGGGGGGAAGAACGCCATCCTGGTGCTCAAGAGCACTCCGCTCACCGTGGGCCATGGTGCCGCCGTCAAGAAGGTCGAGGCGCCAAAGCAGGGCTTGCGCCGGGTGACGTTCAAGTTCCGCCCGACGAGCAAGCCGGACCAGATCTCGCTCGCTGGCCAGTTCAATGATTGGGCGGTGGGTAAGACGCCCATGACCGACACCGACGGCGATGGCGAATACACCGCGACGCTCCTGCTTGCCCCAGGCGCCTATCACTACAAGGTGGTGATCGGAGCGAATGGCTGGACCCAGGACAAGCTGGGTCAGGACGCCGAGATCGACGACGGCTTCGGGGGCAAGAACTCGATACGCAATGTCGATGACCGCTTCCCCGCCATCGCGGTCAAGAAGGGCGACGGCGACGTGTTCGCCGACGGTGTCGAACACACCCAAGGAGCCCAAGAGTTGAATCATAAGGGCGGCGGCCGAGTCGAGTTCACCACCCGCGCCCACTTGGGGGACATCGAGGGTGTTGACCTGGTCCTGTGGAGTGGCGGCAAGGAGTCGTCGATCGCGATGAAACCGATCAACGAAGACCGTGCATTCGAATACTTCCGCACTGAGACTCCGGTCGCGACGGGGGCCCAATACGCCTTCCGCTACCGTGACGGCGCTCGCTCGCAGTGGCTCACGAACAAGGGGCTCATGGCCACCGCCGCCGCTACCGACCGCTTCTCGTTCGACCCTGCACGCTTCCCCGCCTTTGTCACACCCGACTGGGTCAAGAATGGCATCATCTACCAGATCTTCCCCGACCGCTTCCGCAACGGCGATCCCAAGAACGACCCGGATTTCAAAGAGTGGTATTACGAGGGCAAGAAGTCGTTGCCCGCCTCGGGAACGATCAATCCCGAATACCAAGAGTACTACCACCTCGCCAAGGACTGGAACGATCCGACGCCGCTCACCCAGGCTGCGCATACGCCCGACAAGCGCGATTGGATGGTGTTCTACGGCGGCGACATCGAAGGCGTGCGCCAGAAGCTCGACTACCTACAGAAACTCGGCGTCACCATCATCTACTTCAATCCCATTTTCGAGGCCAAGTCGACGCACAAGTACGATGCGGCGGATTACTCCAAGATCGATCCGCACTTCGGCACGAATGCCACATTCATCGCCTTCGTGAAGGAAGCCAAGTCGCGCGGGATCCGCATCATCCTCGACATCGTCTACAACCACTGCGGCAACTCGAACAGCGCCTTCAAGGATGCCGTCGAGAAGGGCCCGAGCAGCCCGTATTACAACTGGTTCGATTTCAAGCAGTGGCCTTTGCCCCAGGGCTGGCCCAATGTCGGCCGGTCGTGGAAGCCGGCCGACTACTATTCATGCTGGTGGGGTTTTGGCGATCTGCCCGACCTGAACTTCGATCTGGGCAAGTACGGCGGCGCCGAACACGCGGTCAAGAACATCCAAGAGGCGCAACCCAATATCCAGCTGCTCAACTACCTGCTCGATACCACCGAGTACTGGCTCAAGACCGCGGACTGCGATGGCGTGCGGCTCGATGTGGCCAATGAAGTGCCGCTGTGGTTCTGGCGCTTGTTCAACCAGCGCGTGAAGAAGGTGAAGCCCGACGCCTACATCGTCGGTGAGCTCTGGGGCAATGCTTCGGAGTATGTTCGCCCGGGCATTTATGACGCGGTCATGAATTACGCCTACTTTCGGGACCCGGTCACGCGGTTCCTGGGCATGGGGCAGGGAACGGCTTCCGAGTTCGACGCCTCGCTCGCGACCGGACGGCTCACGTATCCAAGCCAGGCCGTCGAGGCACAGATGAACCTGATCGACAGCCACGACACCGTGCGCTTTCTGACGCAGGTGGGCGGTAACACCAAGCGCCTCATGCTGGCGTCGTTGTTCCAGATGACTTATGTGGGCGCCCCGGCCATCTACTATGGCGACGAGATCGCCATGGAGGGTCAGCGCGACCCTGACTGCCGTCGGCCGTTCCTGTGGACCTATGAGCAGGATCCCAAGCGCGTGGCGATGCTCGCCTGGTACCAGCAACTGGGCAAGCTCCGAAACGCCCACGCTGCCCTGCGCACCGGCGCGTTCCGTAGCGTCGTCACCGACGGCATGGCATACGGATTCACCCGCACGGGCGGGGGCGAGGAGTTCCTCGTGGTCATCAATGCCGGGCGACAAGCGTTATCCCTACCGCTGGATCTGGCCCGTTGGGGCGGCAAGGTCATCGCGACCGATGCGCTGAGCGGCAAGACGGAATCGTGGGGCAGCACCGCCACCGTGGCACTTGAACCCGAGAGCGGGCGCATCTTCCAACTCCAGCGATAGACTACGCGAGGCCGTGAAGCCGCCCGCTTCAACCGACTTGGATCGGCTCCGACAGTAGCGCCAACTCGGTTGTGGCATCGAACAAGTGGAGTTTGGCGAAAGCGTAATGGAGCTGCGCCTCCACGCCCACCCCCGGTGACTGCTGCCCTGGCACGCGCGTCACCAAGGTCCCCAGCGCGCTGGTCCAGTGCACCAGCGTCTCGTTACCGAGCGGCTCGCGCACCTCGACCCGGGCGGGGAAACTCCCGCCGCCCTGCGGGTCCAGATGCAGGTCCTCGGGTCGCAGTCCGGCGATGACTTGCTGCCCAGCTCGCCCCGCGAGTGCCGCGCGGGCGACGGCATCCAGCGGCAGCGTGATGCCCGATGCAGCGAGGGAGGCGCCATCGGCGGAGATCGTGGCATCGAAGAAATTGATCGGTGGACTGCCAATGAAGCCGGCCACGAATTGATTAGCGGGGCGGGTATACAACACATATGGATCCGCGCACTGCTGCAGGACGCCCTTCTTCATGACGGCGATGCGGTCGCCCAGGGTCATGGCCTCCACTTGATCGTGGGTCACGTAGATCATCGTGGCGCCAACTCGTTGGTGCAGGCGCTTGATCTCGGCCCGCATCTGCACGCGCAGTTTGGCGTCCAGGTTCGAGAGCGGCTCATCGAACAAGAACACCTGCGGCTTGCGCACCATGGCCCGGCCCAATGCCACACGCTGTCGTTCTCCGCCCGAGAGTTCGCGCGGCCGGCGCTGCAGGTAGCCGGTGAGGCCAAGGACCTCGGCGGTCTCGCCGACCTTCAGCTTGACCTCGGATTCTTCCACTTTGCGGCGGCGGAGCCCGAACGCCATGTTGTCGAAAACGCTCATGTGCGGATAGAGCGCATAGTTCTGGAACACCATAGCCACATCGCGGTCCTTGGGGGCAACCTCGTTCACGACGCGGCCACCAATGCTGACTTGCCCCGAGCTGATCTCCTCGAGCCCGGCCACCATGCGCAACGCCGTGGACTTGCCGCAGCCCGAGGGCCCGACCAATACCAGGAACTCACCATCGCGAATGCTGAGATCGAGGTCGTCCACGGCCTTTTGACCGCGGCCGTAGGTCTTGCAGACGTGGCTCAGTTCGATGCTCGCCATGAGACGGGGCTCCTCTGGTGGCCGGATGCCGCAGACACGAAGATCGGACGGTATCCCAGCCCGGGCCGAGCGGGCAAACCGGTCGCGCCGGCCGCGACGAAGGACCCCGAGGGCTTCAGGGCCGAGCAAGCAGGAAGCGCAGCATCGGCTCCACCCGGACAGCCCAAGCGCGTTCATTGTGTTGCGCGAGTGCCGCCACAGTGAAGCGCAGGTCGCGTCCCTCGCGGTAGCCGCGCGTGACGAGCGCATCGCGCAGGGCCTGGGCATCGGCCACGACGCGCGCTCCCTCGGCGCCAGGCTGCTCGGAGTCCCCGACGTCCAGCCAGATCCTCAGCCCCGCCCCCTTGCCCGCCCGCACTCGGTTCAGCACGGCGCGATCCGCCCACCAGACCGACGGTGACACGCTGGCAATGAGCCCGAAGCGTTCGGGATGAGCCAGACCAATGTCGAGCGCGGCCAAGCCTGCGAGCGACGAGCCCACGATGGCCGTGCCGCGCGCATCGGTCCGGGTGCGATAGTGCGCATCGAGGAAGGGGACCAGCTCCTCCAAGAGAAAACGCTGATGACGCCCCGACGCCCCACCGCCGTGACGGGCATCGAGATCCTGAGTGTACTCGTCCATGCGGGCGCTCCCGTTGGCCACACCCACGGCGATGAACGCGGGAACCTGACCGGAACGGATGAGCCGGTCCGCGGTCTCGTCCACCCTCCACTCGGCACCCGGGATGAAACTGGTGGCCCCGTCGAAGACATTCTGGCCGTCGAGGAAATACACGACCGGGTATCGCTTAGTCGCGCTCGAGTCATACCCGGGCGGCAGCCATAGCCAGACATCGCGCGCAGGCACGAAGCTCGAGGGGAACTTCGGGTAGGCGCGGAACGTTCCCGTCATCGTGTGCACGCGTACGGGGGCGGGCGAAACTCCCTGATCTCGCCACGATGCAACGCTCACCCGAATAGTATCGCTGCAGCGCGTGTTCGCGGCCCGGTTGGCCCGCTCGGCCCCATCGGTTGCCTTCTCGACGTTGTCCCAACTGCCGCGTGTGACCTTGAAGGCGATCGTGATGCCCTCCGGGAGGTCCACACCGCCCACGAAGCGCTGTTCGCCAGCGGCCGCGAGCGCGATGCCGGCGCCGTTCCAATCCCCCAACTCGGCGCGGTCTCCAGAGATCCACACCATGCTGCCCGGGGGCGTACCCACGGGTACGCGTACCTCGAACATCACGCGGCATGCGGCGTTCAGCGTGGCGGGTGCGACGACCAGCAGCGCACCGATGATTATCGCTGGCAGACTACGAATCATGAGCCGGACCGGGCCTTCTGTGTTCGCAATCGACGCCCGATGATGTCGACCGCGATGTACAGCCCCAACATCAACGCGGCGGCGACCACGAACCAGATCAGCTTCGACTTGAGCACATGGATGAGCGCGTCGGGGTCCTGGAGCAGGTTCGGCTGGTCGCCCAGCACATGCGCGCCGAACCATGCCAGCACGCACGACCATAGGTACGAACCCAACAAGGTGCTGAGCGAGAATGCCCGGAATGACATGCGTGCCGCGCCTGCCGGCAGTGACACGAGATGGCGCACCACGGGCAACAGCCGAGCGAAGAACACTCCGACGACTGAGTAACGGTTGATCCATTCTTCCGCCATCAGCCATTTCTTCTCGGGCAGGAACAGGTACCTGCCGTATTGTAGAATTAGCGGTCGGCCTGCGAGGCGCGCCACGCCATATGAGAACGCCGAGCCCGCCCACGAACCCAGTGTCGCGGCGATCACCACGCCCCAGAACGAAAAGTGCCCCTGTTGGGCCCAGTACGCCGCTGGCGGAACAATGACCTCGCTCGGCAAAGGGAACACCGTGGACTCGATCGCCATCATCACGAATACGCCGGGATAGCCCCACTCCAGGGTGAGTCGCATCCAGGTCGCGAATAGGTCGTGCAGCATGCAGTGGCTCCGGGGTGAGTGGGGGCGGACTCAGCTGATGATCGGGGGGATGGCGGAGAGCTTCTCCTCGAATCCGAAGTCATCGTCCAGCGCGACCGGCCGCGCCAGCGCGATGGATGGGTCATGCTCCAGGCAGATCCAAGCCCGCTCCGATGCCGCGCGCGTCAGCAGCGCGCGTTTTTCCGCCATGGTCTCGATGCAGGCCATGTCGTAGCCCATCACGAACGGGATCCGCACATGCGCCGCGGTGGGGATCAGGTCCGCCACGAAGTAGACGACCTCCCCACCCCCTTCAACCCGCACCAACTGCTGCCCGCGGGTGTGGCCTTCGGCGGTAAGCACGGTGACGCCGGGCCAAGGTGCCTGCGGGCCATCCCAGAACTCCAACACTGCGGCCTCGGCCAATGGATCGAAGTTCTCGAGCATATACGAGGCTCGTTCGCGGGGATTGGGGTCGTGCGCGTTGTCCCAGTTGCGCCGCTGCACGTACCAGCGTGCCCCGGGGAAGCGTGGGGCCAACCCCGCCTCCGTTCGCATCGTGGCACCACCGGCATGATCGAAGTGCAGATGCGTGAGCACGACGTCGGTGATGCTCGCGGGCTCGACACCCACCCCACGGAGAGAGTCCTCGAGCGAAGGCCGAGGTTCGACCGCATAGATATCGAGCAACTTGGGGCTGAACTTCTCTCCCATGCCGACGTCAACGAGCACTCGCCTGCCGTGTCCTTCGAGCAACAGGCAACGCATGGCCAAACGGATGCGATTGCGCTCGTCGGGCGGGTTCGTGCGGCTCCAGATGGGCTTGGGCACCGAGCCGAACATGGCGCCTCCATCGAGCCCCAACGATCCCGTCTCGATGGTGCGAACGGTCCAGTCCCCGAGTGTGAGAGTCGGCATGCCCGCCAAGATGTCGGAGCCGTCCAAGCCCGTCAACTGGCACAGGCGCCTGGCCGAAGCCGGACGCCTGTGCAGGGGGATCCCATGTTGGAGCTCAGTGGTTGTACTTGGCCTTGAGTTGGCCAAACGTGATCGCGCGGTTCGGCGTGGCACCGAGCGCGGTGACCTGGAAGACCATGTCGTTGAAATCATTGTCAGTGCCCGAGCAGCACGGGGTGACGTTCGCGCCCGAGTCGACATCCTCGAGACAGACCAACCAAGTGTTCGTGCCCTTCCATTGCGACACATCGAAGACCAGCGCCTGGACATCGCCGTCGGTCGGGGTATGCAATGCGACTCCCCCGCTGGGGCCGATGTCGTTGTAGAAGCGATTGGTGAAGAACAGCTCCGGCTCGGGGGCGTTCAGCGCCGCATTGGGACCATTCGGGTTCATGTAAAAACCGAACTTGGTCAGGCCGGAAGGGAACGTGACGATCGTGCTCACACCAGTACCGTCCAGCCCGGCGAATATCAGGCCATCGTCCACCCCGTCAATCACCGGTTTGATACCCGTCTCTTTGTACCAGCCCAGCGTGTTGTTGTGCGCATTGCCGGCGATTTCGGTGATCATGAGCGCAGTCACACTGCGGTCGACCCAGAACCACGGATCGAGCTCGCCGAACTTGGCACCGATGTAATCCGTCGTGACAGTGATCGCGCCAGGAACGCCGATGTAGGCATCAACCACATTCTGCAACTTGTCGGATGGAGCGTCCCATGTGGTTCCGAACACCACATTCACGGGCGCAGCAGCGCTCGCGGGGGTAGCGCCGCCAACGAAGGCGGACGCGGCGAAAACTGCGGCAAGTAACCACCTCATCGGTGACTCTCCTCGTGGGTGCAACGCATGGATGTGGTGTCAAGGATGCAGGGAGTGTCCGACGGGGGCGGCCGTGCCACCCGGAATGTCCGCGCTGCAGGGGGGGAATCCTAGGGCGCGCAGACATCAACTTCTGTGACCTCAAGCTTACCAGAGCACTCGCTCGAGCAGGCAAGGGCTTTTTCATTCGTGCTCGAGAATATCGATTCTGTCCCAACATCGACCCATCAGGCCGTGCGGAATGCACGATTCGTGTTCCGGTTCAGTTGTGCAGGGCCCGCTTCGACACGGCCAGCGCGGCCTCTTTGATGGCCTCGGGCAAGGTGGGATGTGCGTGGACGGCCCGGGCAATGTCCTCGGAGCTGGCCCCGAACTCCATCGCCACGGCCAACTCGGCGATCAGCGCGCTCGCGTGTGGACCCACGATATGCGCGCCCAGAATCCGATCGGACGTGGCGTCGGCCAGGATCTTCACCTGGCCGTCCTTCTCGCCCATGGCCTTCGCCCGGCCGTTGGCGAGGAACGGAAAACTGCCGACAGCGTAGGCGATTCCCTGTGCCCGGGCCTCTTCCTCGGTGAGGCCGACCGAGGCGAACTCGGGCCATGTGTAAACCACATTGGGAATGCATCCATAGGCGACATGGCCGGCCCCACCTGCCATCCGCTCCACGCAGGCGACGCCTTCCTCTTCGGCCTTGTGTGCCAACATCGGACCTGCAATCACATCGCCAATCGCAAAGATGCCGGGGACGGACGTCTGCCAGTGGGCATCCACCTCGACGCGACCGCGCGCATCGATGCCCACACCGACCTCCGCCGCGCCCAGCCCTTCGGTAAAAGGTCGACGTCCAACTGCGACCAGCAATACATCGCAGGTCTCGACTGCAGGATCGGTCCCCGCCGCCGAAGCGATCGTCACTTGCACCGACTCCCCCACGACCTGCGCCGATTGCGCCGACACGCTGAAGCGGAATGTCATCCCCTGCTTCTCGAGCGCGCGTTGCAGGCTCTTGGCGCTGCCTGCGTCCATCCCCGGTGTGATGCGGTCCTGAAACTCGAGCACCGTGACTTCCGCCCCCAAGCGGCGCCACACCGAGCCCAGCTCGAGTCCGATTGCGCCGGCGCCGACCACATACAACCGTTTCGGCACGACGGGGAGCGTCAGCGCGTGCGTCGAATGCACGATGCGCACGTCATCAAAGGTGATCCCAGGCAGCGCGATCGGCTTGCTCCCGGTGGCGATGAGGATGCGTCGAGTGGTCAGGCGCCGCGCCCCTGCATCGCTCACGACCTCGACCTCGGTGGCGGACACGATCCGGCCCGTGCCCGTCATGCGCTCGATCTTGTTCTTCTTGAGAAGTCCCTCGATCCCGTGCGTCAGGTCGCGAACCACCATGTCCTTGCGCGCCAGCATCCTGGGCAGGTCCAGTGCAACTCCCTGAAGCTGGATGCCGTGCGCGGCGGCGCCACGGCGCGCAAACTCGAAGTGTTCACTGGAGTCGAGCATTGCCTTGCTGGGGATGCAGCCCACGTTGAGACAAGTGCCACCCAAGAACGGGTACTTCTCGATGCAGGCCACCCGAAGCCCCAACTGCGCTGCGCGGATCGCCGCCACATAACCGCCGGGGCCTGAGCCGATGACGATCAGGTCGAACAGGTTATCGCTCATGATCAGGACGACTCCGGGAAAAGGCTAGACCCCGAGCAGCATGCGCTCGGGATCCTCAAGGCACTCCTTGACGCGCACCAGGAACGTGACCGCCTGCTCGCCGTCGATGATGCGGTGATCATATGAGAGGGCCACATACATCATGGGACGGATGACCACCTGATCCTCCACCACGACGGGGCGCTTCTCGATCTTGTGCATTCCAAGGATGCCGCTCTGAGGAGGGTTGAGGATCGGCGTGCTGAGCATGGAACCGAACACGCCGCCATTGGTGATCGTGAACGTCCCGCCCGAAAGCTCTTGCGGGGTGAGATGGCCCTCGCGGGCGCGCTGTGCCAGGGCCGCGATCTCGCGTTCGAGCCCCGCGAAGTCGAGGCGTTCGGCATGCCGCACCACCGGCACCACCAAACCCTTGCCGGTACTGGCGGCGATGCCCACATGCACGAAGTCGTGATACACGATGTCAGTGCCGCGCACCTCAGCGTTGACGGCCGGCACCTCAGCCATGGCCAGGACGCAGGCCCGCGTGAAGAAACTCATGAACCCGAGCTTCACGCCGTGCTTCTTCTCGAAGCTGTCCTTGTACCGGGCGCGCACACCCATCACCCGCGACATGTCGACTTCATTGAAGGTGGTGAGGATCGCTGCGGTCTGTTGCGACTGCACGAGTCGCTCGGCGATGCGCAGGCGGATCCGGCTCATGGCGACGACCCGCTCGCCATTGCCATCGGGCGCGGACACCGCCTCCCTGACCTCAGGCGGCGCCGACAGGGGCGAGGCGGCTGGCGTGGGCCTGGGTCCTGCAGCTGCCTTGGCAAGATGGGCCAGTACATCCTCCTTCAGGAGCCGCCCTCCCTTGCCGCTCGCCTCGATGACCTCAGGATCGAGCGCATGCTCTTCGACCAAGCGGCGGACCGAGGGCGCCAGTGGGACCTCGGCGGGAGCTGGCGGAGTGGGAGTGGCTGCAGCTGGGCTGGTCGTGGCAGGCGCGACGAGGGCGGCAGGCGCGACGGGCGCGACGGGCGCGACCGCTCCCTCCTCGATCCGTGCCATCAGATCGCCCACGGCCAAGGTCTCACCCACCTTGCGGGCATGCCGAAGAACACCGTTGGCGTCGGCGACGATCTCGACTGCGGCCTTGTCGGTCTCGAGCGTGGCGATAGGCTCGTCGGTGCGCACGGCCTCGCCATCGCCCTTCAACCATTCGACCAGAGTTGCCTCTGAAATGGATTCCGCCAGCCGCGGGACCTTGACCTCGATGCTCATCGACCCACCCCTCGTCCCGCGCGGGTGCGAGCAGTCGTTCCACCCGCCCCTTCGTGGGTAGCCGTTCCCTGATCCAGCGCCTCAGAGAGCAAGGCCTTCTCCTGCGCCTGGTGCATCACATAGAAGCCCGTCGCAGGCGACGAGGCGTCGGGGCGAGACACCCGCGTGAGGCGAGCGCCGTTGGGTAACACGCCCTCGAGCGGCGTGCGCAGATGCCGCCATGCCCCCATGTTCTCGGGCTCTTCCTGCACCCAGCGCACATCCATCGCCTTCGGATACCGCGCCAACACGCCGGAGAGTTCGGTGTCGGGGAACGGATAGAGCTGCTCCACGCGGACGATCGCGACATCGGCGCGACTCGCCGCGTCGCGCGCCTCGAGCAGCGTGTAGTGGAACTTCCCAGACACCAGCAGGACGCGTCGCACGCGCGCGGGATCGGCGCCCGCATCGTCGATGACGGTCTGGAATGACCCGTGCTCGAGGTCCGCGACCGCGCTGATGGCGAGCTTGTGACGCAGCAGGCTCTTGGGGCTCATGATGGCGAGCGGCTTGCGGAAGGAGCGATGCAATTGGCGGCGGAGGACATGGAAGACCTGCGCCGGCGTGGTGGGATTGCACACCTGCATGTTGCGATCCGCGCACAGCTCCAAGAAGCGCTCGAGCCGGGCGCTGGAATGTTCGGGGCCCTGGCCCTCGTAGCCGTGCGGAAGCAATAGGGTCAGGCCCGACATGCGGGCCCACTTGGATTCGCCGCTGGCGATGAACTGGTCGATATACACCTGCGCCACGTTCGCGAAGTCGCCGAACTGCGCCTCCCAGATGCACAGCGTATTGGGATCGGCGGTGCTGAAGCCGTATTCGAACCCCAGAACGGCGGCCTCGCTCAGCATCGTGTCGATGACCTCGAAACGCCCTTGCTCGGGCGCCAGGTGCTGCAAAGGCACAAAGCGCCGGCCGTTCTGGGCATCGCGCAGCGCAACGTGGCGGTGAGTGAACGTGCCCCGGCCCACATCCTGCCCGGTCAGCCGCACGTTGCGGCCCTCGAGCAGCAGCGAGCCATAAGCCAGCGACTCGCCCAGCCCCCAATCGATCCGGTCCTCGAGGAACATGCGGCGGCGGTC
>JBDSKE010000227.1:0-6092 GCA_039917105.1 Candidatus Eiseniibacteriota bacterium
GGGTTGGACACTGGCAGCATTGGCGGTATTGGCCTTCCCTCTCCTGCCGCCGCTGGTGCACCTGATGATGGGGCCACGGCCGCTTCAGCCGATCGCGGTTTTCGCCCACGACGTCTGGTCGGAGCTCAAGGACGCCTGTGCGCAGGTGCTGTTGCAGATCACGCTGCTCGCGTATCACGCCTACGAGATGCTGCATGCGATCCTGCTCACCTTGGTACGCATGGTGATCACGCAACGCCGCCTGCTCGAATGGGAAACCGCTGCTGCCTCGGCGGCCCGCGCCACCGGCCTCCTCGCCCGCCACGGCTCGCGCGTGTTCATCGCGGAGATGTGGGCCGGTCCAGTCGCGGCGATCGCGGTCCTGCTGGGGATTCTGCCGCTGCGCCCGCGTGCACTGGGTGTGGCGCTGCCCTTCGAACTCCTATGGCTGGCCTCGCCGTTGATTGCTTGGTGGCTGAGCCGCCCCGTGGTACGCCGTCGTCTCACTTTGAGTGCGCGCGACGCCGAACAATTACGTCGAGTGGCGCGACGCACGTGGCATTTCTTCGAGCGGTTCATCACGGAGCATGACCACCACCTGCCACCCGACAACGCGCAAGAGGCGCCGGAGCTGATGGTCGCGCATCGCACTTCTCCCACGAACATCGGGATGGGGCTGTTGTCCACGCTCGCTGCACACGACTTGGGGTATCTGGGCACTGAGCAACTGGCGCAGCGCATCGACGATATACTGACGTCCACCGAGGCGCTCGAGCGGCACGAAGGACATCTGCTGAATTGGTACGACACCACAACGCTCGCTCCGCTTGCGCCGCGTTACGTCTCCACAGTGGATAGCGGGAACCTGGCGGGGGCGCTCATGACGCTGGCCGCGGGATTTCGCGAGCGGGCCGAATCAGGCGAAAACGCCGCGGCGCTTCGTGCCGGCACGGTTGACACCGCCGGCGTGCTGGCGGAAGCGCTTGCGGCGGCAGCCGGACGTGAATCTGACATGGTCGCTCAGTGGCGCGGATTGCTCGAACAGGCCAAGAAACCGCCCGAGCATACGATGACTCCCAATGCCTTGCGGGATCGGTTGCTTGATCTGGCGCAACGCTGCGACGACTTGGCCGACGGGATGGACTGGCGATTTCTCTATGAACCGCATCGCGGTATCTTTTCGATCGGGTACCGACTCGCCGACGCCGAGGGGCCGGGGCGGCTCGATCCGTCCTATTACGACCTACTCGCCTCCGAATGCCGGCTCGCCAGCTTCATTGCCATCGCCCGCGGCGAAGTCCCGCAGGAGCATTGGTTCCGCCTCTCTCGCGCCCTCGCGAGCGTGGAGGGTCGCACCACGCTGGTGTCCTGGAGCGGCTCGATGTTCGAATACCTGATGCCGCTGCTGTTGCTGCGCAGCCATCCCGAAACGCTGCTGGAGAACGCCTGCCGCGAGGTGGTGCGGGCCCAGATCCTGTACGGCTCGCGCCAAGGCGCGCCGTGGGGCATCTCGGAATCGGCCTACCATGTGCAGGACCCGCATGGCAGCTACCAGTACCGTGCGTTCGGCGTGCCGGGCGCCGGGCTCAAGCGCGGGCTCGCCGAGGACTTGGTCATTGCACCGTATGCCACCGCGCTTGCAGCGGTGATCGATCCCACGGCGGCAGCGACCAACTTCCGCCGGCTCACACGCGAGGGTGCCCTGGGCGCTTATGGATACATCGAGGCGCTCGACTACACGCAACGCAGTGCGCTCGACCCCGATGCCGACGTCACGCCCGACCCAACGCGCATGCAATTGGTGCAGGCCTATTTCGCGCATCACCAGGGCATGAGCCTGGTGGCGCTCACCAATGCCGTGCTCGGGGCGCCCATGGTTCGACGCTTCCACTCCGATCCGCGCGTTCGGGCAACCGAGCTGTTGCTGCAAGAGCGCGTGCCTCAGTATGTGGCGGTCATCCAGCCACGCCCGGCCGAAACCACCCGGGTCGAATCGTCGGTGCCGGGCGTGTCGCCGCGGCGCTTTCGCTCGCCCGACACGCTGTATCCGAGCGCGCACTTCCTCTCGAACGGTCAGTACACCACGGTGGTCACCAATGCCGGCGGTGGCACGAGCAGTTGGCGCGGCTTGGCCGTCACCCGCCAACGCGACGATCCCACCGGCGACCCGGGCAGCCAGTTCATCTACCTGCGCGATGTGCGAAGCGGCCTGTTGTGGTCCGCATCGCACCAGCCCGTGTGCCATGAGGCCGAGAGCTATCGCGTCACCTTCCGTGCGGACGAGGCATTATTCGAGCGCACCGACGACGGGATCCAGACCCGTCTCGAGATCGCCGTCTCGCCCGAGGACGATGTCGAGGTTCGCCGCGTCTCGCTGATCAATCGGAGCGACCGGCTGCGTGAGATCGAGGTCACCAGCCTCGTCGAGATCGTCCTGGCACCGCCCTCGGACGACGTGTCTCATCCGACCTTCCTCAAGTTGTTCCTCGAAACGGAATACCTGCACGAGTGCACCGCACTACTCTGTGGCCGCCGCCCGCGCTCGGCCGGCGACGCGGCGCCCTGGGCGGTACATGTGGTGAGCGCCGAGGACGGCGTGCATGGGGCGATCGAATGGGAAACCGATCGCATGCGATTCATAGGGCGCGGTCGCACACCGGAGAACCCGATTGCGCTCGACGGGCGCGCATTGTCGGGAACGCAGGGCGCAGTACTCGATCCGGTGCTGAGTCTGCGCCGACGGGTCCGGATCGCGCCCGGTGCTCGCGTTCGCTTGGCGTTTGCCACCGGGGTGGCCACGACGCGGGCAGCGGCCCTCGCCCTGGCCGAGAAATACGACGATTCTGCTGCCGCCACCCGCACCTTCTCGCTTGCGAACACCCAGACCCAGATGCGACTGCGGCATCTGGGAATCACCGCCGGTGAGGTGCAGTTGTACGAACGCCTTGCCTCACATGTGCTGTGGTCCGACGCCGCGCTGCATTCGCCGGCCGAAGTGTTCGCGAATAACTCGCTCGGTCAGTCGGGCATGTGGTCGCTCGGTGTCTCCGGCGATCTGCCCATCCTGGTGGTGCGCGCGGTCCGATATGAAGATGTGGCGCTCGTGCGGCAAGTGCTGCGCGCGCAGGAGTATTGGAGGCTCAAGGGTCTCACTGCCGACGTGGTCATCCTCAATGATCATCCGGCCAGCTATCTCGACGAAATGCACGAGCAACTGGAAGCCCTGCTCGAGCAGGGCCCTTGGGCGGCATGGAAGCATCGGCCCGGCGGCGTTTTCCTGTTCCGCGGCGAAGCGCTTCGCGAGGCAGAGCGCAATGTGCTGTTGGCCGCAGCGCGGACCGTGCTCGAAGGCGACCGTGGCGAGTTGGCGAACCAGTTGGGCCTGCCCTCCCCCGAGCCGACATGGCCGGCAGAATTGGCAACGCTTCCGGCTGCAGACGGACTTCGCGCGCAGTCCCAGAACGAACAAGTCGCGGTCCCCCCCTTCACGCATGGCAACGGGTTCGGGGGATTCAGCCGCGATGGACGCGAGTATGTGATCGTCCTGAAGGGCGATCTGGACACGCCGTTGCCCTGGGTCAATGTGATTTCGAATGAGCGCTTCGGCATCGTGCTCGGCGCCTCGGGAGCCGCATGGACTTGGTCGGGCAACAGTCGCGAGAACCGCCTGACCCCATTCGGCAACGACCCAGTCAGCGAGTTCAGTGGCGAAGCGCTCTACCTGCGGGACGAGGATGCAGGGAACGTATGGGGCGCTACGCCCGGACCACTTCCACGAACGAGCAGCGACACGCGCTGGGTCATCCGGCACGGAGCAGGCTTCACGAAGTACCTGCATCGTACACACGACGTCACCAGCGAGTTGACCATGTTCGTGCACGCGCTCGAGCCCGTGCGGTTCTCGCGCATCTCGCTCACCAATCACAGCCCAGTCGCGCGATGCCTGAGCGTCTTCTCCTACCAAGAGTGGGCGCTATGCGCCCCGCGAGCCGGCGACCAGCGCTTCGTCATCACCGAACGCGAACCCACCACGGGAGCCATACTGGCGCGCAATCCCTATAACACCGAGTTCGCAGCGCGCGTGGCGTTCGCGCATGCGAGCGAGACACTGGCCTCGGCCACTGGGGACCGCGGCGAATTCCTCGGGCGCAATGGCTCGCTCCGCCGGCCCGCAGCGCTTGGCCGGGTCGAGTTGGGTGGGCACTTCGGCGCGGGGCTCGATCCTTGCGCCGCGATGCAG
This sequence comes from Candidatus Eiseniibacteriota bacterium, assembly GCA_039917105.1. Taxonomy (GTDB): domain Bacteria; phylum Eisenbacteria; class RBG-16-71-46; order RBG-16-71-46; family RBG-16-71-46; genus CAIXRL01. The sequence continues at coordinate 4,220 of JBDSKE010000227.1, forward strand.
ATCGAGATCCAACTGGCGCCGGGCGAGACGCGCGAGTTGGTATTGTTGCTGGGTCAGGGCGATGACCGCAAGCACGCGCTGGATCTGGTCAAGCGCTTCGGCTCCTTGGCCGCGGCTCGCGAGGCGGAGGTCCAGGTCGAGCAGAACTGGGATGCCATCCTTGGCGCCGTGCAGATCGAAACGCCGGACGACTCCTTCGACCTGATCATGAACCGCTGGTTGCTCTACCAGTCGATCAGTTCACGAATCTGGGGTCGCACGGGATTCTACCAGCCAGGCGGAGCATACGGTTTCCGCGACCAGCTTCAGGACATGATGGCGCTCGTGCACGCTCGCCCCGACTTGTATCGCGCACATCTGCTGCGGTGTGCGGGTCGCCAGTTCCTCGAAGGTGATGTGCAGCATTGGTGGCACGATCACACCGGGCGGGGCTTGCGCAGTCGCTGCTCCGATGACCTGCTGTGGCTGCCGTTCGCGCTCGCACACTATCTCGAGACCACGGGCGACACCGCGTTACTTGATGTGCAGGTGCCCTTCCTCGAAGCCCCAGTGCTTGCCCCGGGCGAGCTGGAGGCATACGGCCCACCCCGTATCTCGACGCAGAGCGGCACGTTGTACGAGCATTGTATTCGCGCCATCGAACGCAGTCTCACCATCGGTTCACACGGGTTGCCCTTGATCGGCAGCGGCGATTGGAACGACGGCATGAATCGCGTGGGCCACGAAGGTCGAGGCGAGAGCGTATGGCTGGGCTGGTTCCTCACGCAGATCCTGCGTGATTTCGCCGCCGTCGTGGAGTCGCGCGGCGATGGCGCGCGGGCTGCACGTTGGCGCGGGGAGCGCGAACGACTTCGGACGATGCTGGAGCAGGCGTGGGATGGTGATTGGTACCGGCGCGCGTATTTTGACGACGGCACTCCCCTGGGCTCGGCGCAGATCGCCGAATGCCGCATCGATTCCATCTCGCAGAGCTGGGCGGTGTTATCGGGCGCGGCGCCGGCCGCGCATGCCGAGCGAGCCATGGATGCCGTGCGCATGCAACTGGTGCGTCGCGACGCCAGCGTCATCAAGCTACTCGCGCCCCCATTCGACCAGTCGCCTCTCGACCCAGGCTATATCAAGGGCTATCTGCCCGGTGTGCGCGAGAACGGCGGCCAATACACCCACGCCGCCGCGTGGGTCGCGCTCGCCTTTGCGCGGCAGGGCGACGGCGACAAAGCCGCGTCCCTTCTCCGCATGCTGAACCCGGTCGAACACGCCCGCTCGGAAAAGGATTTCACGCGCTACAAGGTCGAGCCCTACGTCATCGCGGCCGATATCTATGCGTTGAAAGACCACATGGGACGCGGCGGCTGTACGTGGTACACCGGTGCGGCGGGCTGGATTTATCGCGTGTGGATCGAGGAAGTCCTCGGGTTCAAACGGCGCGGCGACACGCTGACCATCGACCCAGTAATCCCCAAGGATTGGCCCGGCTTCCGCCTGCGCTACCGGCACAAGAGCACGTGGTATGACATCGCAATCGAAAACCCCGCACACGTCTGCCGCGGCGTCGCGCAGGTGGAATTGGACGGAGCCATCGTGTCCGCCACGGCCATCCCGTTGCACGACGACAAGCAGTCGCACACGATCAATGTCAGCCTCGGTCCACAGCAAACCGAGTCACGGTCAACGCCGCCGGACGCCGCGTGACCTTTTCCCAAAACGCACAACGAACGACGCTAGAGCGTTTCAAATACGGTCGCGACTGGTGCGCGGAGCAATGAGCACCAACGGTGCAACCCATGCCAGCCCAGGGCAACGCCCTGGGAAATCAGATGAAACCAGACAAAGCCCTGAAGGGGCGTGACAAAAATGGAGCCGCCCCTTCAGG
>JBDSKE010000228.1:0-18733 GCA_039917105.1 Candidatus Eiseniibacteriota bacterium
GATGGGCGGCTGCACCCCCACGGCATCGCGCGAACAAGTGCGGATCGAGCAGGCCTGGGTGCGTGCCGCGGACTCACTGCAGACCACAGCGGGCTACCTGACGCTGGTGAACGACAGTGGGACCGACGTCGTGGTGCTTCGCGCCACCTGCACCGACGCCGTGCAGGTGCAGATGCACCAGACGCTGCACGAGGGCGCGCGCGTACGTATGCAAGAGACTGCGCGGCTGCTCGCACCCGCGCACGGCGTGCTCCGGTTCGCGCCCGGCGGCAATCACCTGATGCTCGTGCGCCTCACGCACGCGCTGATCCCGGGCGCTCGCGCAGGACTGTCCCTGACGTTCGACGATGGCCGAACCCTCGCCGTGAACGCACAGGTGCGTCCATGAGGCGCTGCGTGATTCTGGTGCTCGTGCTCGCCGCGGCATTGCTCGGAGCATGCGCCGATCGCAGCGCCTACGAGGGCAGCCCCATGGATCCCGCGCTCACCGCCCCCGGCACCAAGCTGCCGGGGGATCCCGACACGATCTCGCTCGCGAGCCCCGGCGGACGCCTGACACTACTCACATTCGGGTTCACCCAATGTCCCGACATCTGCCCGACGACACTCTCGGACTGGCACCGCGTGCGCTCGCGGTTGGGCCGGGACGCCGCCTTGGTGCGCTTCGTGTTCGTGAGCGTCGACCATCGAAAGGACACCCCAACAAGCGCCGCGCAGTTCGCGCGACGGTTCGACCCCCGATTCATCGGAGTCGCGCCGGACTCCGCACATCTCGCCACGCTGCTCCCTTACTTCCAGGCCGAAGCGGTCTATTCCCCGGGCGCCAGCGGACACGAAGCCGAGGTCGGTCATACCACCCACAGTTACCTGATCGATGCCAAGGGCCGCATCTCGCTCGTGTACACGTTCGCGACCGAGCCCGAGCCCATCGCGCGGGATATCCATCGCATGCTCGCGCGGGGGCCCGGGAACTCGCGCTGACTAGCGGTGCAGGGTGCCTCCCTGCTTCTCCCCGTGGCCCGGCATGGCGCCCGGTGCCATGTGCATCATGGACTTGGGCTCGTGCATCTTCTTGAGCTGATCGGCCGTCAGCACCGAACGCATCTCAAGATGCGTTGCCACGCGCGACTTGGCAGCTTCAGCTCTCATGCGCGCCATCCGGTCGATCTGCGCGTTGAGCGCTGCCTGATCGGGATTGTCGGCATGCATCAACTTGGCCATGTCGAGTCGCGCCAGCTGCAGGTCCGCACGCATCTGAATGGCCTTGCGTTGCTGGGCCTCGTGGATCGCGTGCATGCGTTCGCGCTGCGACTGGCTCAGACCTAGTTGCGCCATGCGCTCGTGCATCATGGCGCCGCGCATGTGATGCCCCACCGGCCCCATGTGCCCTTCGCCCATGCCCATGCCCTTGCCTGGACCGCGCATCCCGGGGCCATGCTTCATGGTGCGAACGACCATCCGTTCCTCACCGCCTCCGCCACTCGCTTCGCCCTCGGCCATGTCGAACTCGTCGGCATCGTCGTCATCCCACGCGAATAGATCGCCGCCATCGAACTCCATCTCTTGCGCCTCGACCCTGGTGTGGGCCGGTGGAGGGGGCGCGGGCGTGTCCGCCCGCACGGCCGGGGCTGCGGCGAGGAACGCGGCGAGGAACACCGACATCGTTGCTGCCTGCTTGTTCATCTGGGTTCTCCTTCTTCACCGGGACCTGCCCGGTCGGAATGCGGCCATGGGCCGCGCCTTTCACCTGCGCCATTGAACTGGCGTTGCATCTGCTTCCAGCGTTCACGCTGCGCGGGCGTCAACTCCCGCGCGATCCGCGCTTCGAGACTGTCGCGCACACCATCGAACTCTCCGTGCGATCGTTCCATCACCGCCACCAGCCGCTGGCGCTGCGGAGCGCTCAGGCCGAGTGCGCGCGACAGTCGCGCCAGATGACGCTCCGGCCCACCCGGCAGGAATGCGCCACCGGGGCCGGGGCGGCGATGCGCCGCAGGGAGCGGGCCGCGATGCGGCCCGAGGAACGGGTCGCCTTGTTGGGCGAACATGGCGTGGTGCGGCAGCAGCACGAATCGTGCGAACACGATGCCGCCGAGCACACCCACCGAGCTACCGACCAGGAATGCGGCGGCCAGCGCCATGATCAACCGCCCGCGGGTCATCGGATGCTCCCGCTGTCGACAATCGTCGTTTGCTCGGCGCTGCCCCCTTCGAACACCAGCCCATAGCTGCCGTCGTCCCCGAGCAGATCACTGATCCCCACTGATTCGCGGCTGCTCGCGGACTCCGGCGCGGTGCTCGTGACTCCGCGCAACAACCAACCGCCCGCCGCCAGACTCAGCGCCAACAATCCCCCCGAAGCCGCCAGCGCGACCGGTCGCGCCAACCAGCGCACCCATGCCGGCTCGCTTGGCGCGGCCATCGCGGCGATTCGCGCGCGGGCACGCGCCAGCACGGCCGGGTGGGCCGGGGCATGTGTGGCAGCGATCAACCGTTCGATGCGTTCGTCATTGGCTTGATGGTGCTTCACCGGTACTCCTCCATCGCCTGGCGCAACGTCCCCAGCGCGCGAGCGAGTCGTGACTTGACCGTGCCCTCGGGCACATCCAGCACTTCCGTCATCTCGGCATACGACAATCCCAATCGGTGCCGCATCACCACTGCCTCGCATTGGTCCTGGGGCAGGGCCGCAATCGCTCGCTCGAGCGCCGCCATCAGCACCTTGCCATCGATTTCTTCGTCCATCGCCGCCGAGGGGTCGAACGTGAGTCCGGCCGCCGCGAATGGGTCCTCGTGATCCGGGTGAGGCAGGGGAGCCGTGAACTTCCGTCGCCGCAGTCGATCGCGACACAGGTTGGCCGCGATTCGCAGCACCCAGGTGCGCAAGCCCCGCTCGCCCCGGAATGAAGCCCCTGCGGCGTGGATGCGCAACAGTGCCTCCTCCACCACATCGTCCGCTTCGGTCTGGTCGCGCAGCATGCTCGCAGCCAAAGTGGTCATCGCAGTCCCGTAGCGCTCGAAGATCGTCGTGAGCGCCGAGGGCTCGCACGCCCGTAGCCGGGCGATGAGCGCGAGTTCTTCGGCGTCGGCCAGTTTGCACTCCTTCCTTGACAAGGGGATGGACGAACGAGCCGGGGAGAAGTTCCATGCTTGGGAGTGATGCCCGCAGCGAGGCACCACATTTCAGCGGAATCATAGCTTTCCCAAATGGGCCGATTCGCCTAGGCTTATAGGATACCGAAGGACCTCCGCTGACCTGCTTCCAGCCCCCCCTCCCCTTCGGACAGGAGTTTCCATGCGTTTTTCCCCCATTTTGGTCACTGCAATTTTCTGTTCATTCCTCGCCGCGGCCGCCTCCGCCGCCGACCTCACCGTTCCAGGGCAGGCGAATATCTTCGGCGCCGGCCATGCCGTACCGCCCGCTCCGGGCGGTGAACTGGGTGGTGTGCTGCCCCCCAGTTACAGCTTCGCCGCTGGCGCCGGGCAAGTGCTGACATTCTCGAGCGTCACAGGCACGGTCACCTGCTGCAGCAGCGACTTGATTACTTATGGCACCGGTCCTGACGGCGGTCCGTGGGCCACAGGCACCACCGACATCACTTCGTATGGCGGGGTCTCGGGCATCGTGCATGGTTCGCGCACCATGTTCCTGGTGGGCGTGTTCCTGACCGAAGCCGAGCCGACCGATCCGGCGCCGGCGCGCCTGGATTTCAGCGCGGGCGCATACGGCGACGGCTTCTCCGCGATCGCCCCGGCCATCGGCCAGACGTTCTTCGTCGGCGACGGCATGACCGGCACGGGTACCGGCCTGACGCAACAGTTCATGGTCCCCTCGAACGCAACGCGGCTGTACCTGGGCTTCGCCGACGCGGCCGACTTCGGGGCGCCATCGAGCGCGCCGGGCTACTACGGCGACAATGCCGGGCAACTCATGGCACTGCTCGATGTCACCACCCCGCAGCCGACCGCGTCGCGCAACGGCACATGGGGCAGACTCAAGACCATCTACCGCTGATCGGAATCCCCGCCCTCGCAGGGCCCGCGTCGGCATTGTCGGCGCGGGCTTTCGCATTTGCGCTCGGATGCCCCTGACGCGTTGACCCTCCGCCGTCTCGCCGCTTACAGTCCGCCGTCTTCCCCAACTCCCCAGTCCCTCGGAGGCCTCCATGCCCGTTCGGGGCATCGGTGTCGACATCTGTAAGGTCGAACGCATCGCCGATTCGCTCGCGCGTTTCGGCCAGCGCATGGAGAAACGGCTTTTCACGCCGGGCGAGCTGGCCTACGCGCGCCAGCACAAGGACCCGCTGCCGCATCTGGCGGCCCGCTTCGCCGCGAAAGAGGCCGCTTCCAAGGCACTCGGCACCGGCATGTCGGGGGGGGTCGGTTGGACGCAGATCGAAGTGGTGCAACCCGGTGGGCGCGTGCCCACGCTCACCCTGACAGGTGCGGCACTCGCCCGCTTCGAGGCGATCGGCGCCACCACCAGCTACCTCACGCTCTCGCACGATGGCGGCATGGCCGTGGCGTGTGTGGTGATGGAGGGCTGATGGCCCGCATCCAGCGCGTGCTCGTCGCGAACCGCGGCGAGATCGCCTGCCGCGTGATCCGCACCTGCCGCGAGATGGGGCTGACGAGCATCGCCATCTTCAGCGAGCCCGACCGCACCGCGCTGCATGTCCTGATGGCGGATGAAGCCTACCCGGTCGGTCCGGGACCCTCGCGCGAGAGCTACCTCAACATGGAACGCGTGCTCGAGGTGGCGCAACGGGTGCGGGCCGACGCGATCCATCCAGGCTATGGATTCTTCGCCGAGAACGAGACGTTCGCACGCGAGTGCGACGCGGCCGGCATCGTCTTCGTCGGGCCGCTGCCCGCCACCATCGCGGCGCTCGGCGACAAGTTGGCCGCCCGCGAGGCCGCGACCCGCGCAGGCGTGCCCATCGTGCCCGGCTCACCCGGAGCAGTGACCACCCTGACCGAAGTGAAGGGCTTCGCCCAGTCGATCGGATATCCGCTCATGCTGAAGGCGGCTGCCGGTGGCGGGGGCAAGGGCATGCGCGTCGTGCGAAGCGACGCCGACCTCGATGCGGCGTGGGACCTGACGCGCGGCGAGGCCCGGGCGGCATTCGGTGACGACCGCATGTTCGTGGAGCGATACATCGAGCGGCCCCGGCACATCGAGGCGCAGATCCTGGCCGATGGCACCGGGCGCGTGGCGTTCCTGGGCGAACGCGAATGCTCGGTGCAGCGCCGTCACCAGAAGTTGTTCGAGGAGACGCCTTCGCCCGCTTTCGACGGGGCGACCCGCCAGGCGTTCGGCGAGGCATCGATCCGTATCGCCAAGGAAGTGGGCTATCGCTCGGCGGGAACGGTGGAGTTCATCGTCGACGAACAGAACCGCTTCTACTTCCTCGAGGTCAACACCCGGCTTCAGGTGGAGCACCCGGTGACCGAGATGGTCACGGGCCTCGACTTGGTGGCCGAACAACTGCGCGTGGCCGATGGCCTGCCGCTCAGTTTCGGCGACGACACGCCCACTCCGCGCGGCTGGAGCATGGAGGCACGGATCATCGCCGAGGACCCGGCGCGCAACTTCATGCCAAGTGTGGGCCGAATCGAACGCGTGCGCTTTCCGCAGGGACCCGGCGTTCGCAACGACGCCGGCGTGTATCGCGGCTACGAAGTGCCCGTGTTCTACGATTCGCTGCTCAGTAAGTTGGTGACGTGGGCGCCGGATCGCGAGCAGTGCCGCCGGCGTATGCTACGTGCGCTGGACGAGTTCGTGCTCGAAGGCCCGCACCACAACATCGCATTCCATGGTTGGTTGCTGTCGCACCCGGAGTTCGCCAAGGGCAACTTGTCCACACGCTTCCTCGAGGAGCATTTCAAACCCGGGATGCTGCAACCCGGACCCGAGGTCACCAATGCGGCACTGTTGGCCGCGGCGCTGCACGAACGCGAGGAGCGCCTACGCGTGAGTGTACCGCGTGAGGACTCGATCAACACAGGCTCGGCATGGAAATGGCGCGGGCGCACGCGGAGCGGGCGATGAAGTTCTGGGTCACGCTCCAGGGTCGCGAGGCCGAGGTGGAGTTCCACACCGAGGGCGAGAAGTTGTTCCTTGAGGCCGACGGGCGCCGGATCGAGGCGGACTTCGTCCGCCTGCCCGACGGCGAGGTGTACTCCCTCTTGATCGATGGCCGCTCGCATGTGGTGCGGGTCGCGCCCGCGGGCGAGGGGCTCGAGGTCGAGGTCCGTGGCGCCATCATTCCTGTCGAGGTGCGCCACCCGCTCGAGAAGATGCTGCTGCAACAAGGCAGTGGGCGCGCTGCGGTCCGCGGCGAGACGTTGCTTGCGCCCATGCCGGGCGTGGTCGTGCTGCTGCGCGTCAAGCTGGGCGATGTGGTGCAACCCGGTCAGAGCGTGGTGGTGGTGGAAGCGATGAAGATGCAGAACGAACTCACCGCCACGCACGGCGGCGTGGTCACCGAGATCCTGGTGGCCGAGAAGGCCGCCGTGAGCGCTGGCCAGCCGCTGATCAGGATGAAGCCGGAGGCCGCATGAGGCCGCGTACTTCAAAACCGTCGGCGAAGCCCGCGTCGGGCAAACGGCTCCGCCGCGCCGCGCCGGGGCAGCCCACGGTGAAGCCACGAGTCACCCCGAGCGGGCTGACGGTGCAACCGGTGTTCCACGCCGACGACCTGCCCGCCGATCTGGCAGCCCGCACACCGCCGCCTGGCGAGTCGCCCTACACGCGCGGCATCCACCCCGGCATGTACCGCTCGCGATTGTGGACCATGCGTCAATACGCGGGCTTCGGCAGTGCGAGCCAGACCAACGAGCGCTTTCGGTTCTTGTTGGAGCAGGGCCAGACCGGCCTATCGGTCGCCTTCGACTTGCCCACTCAGATGGGCTATGACAGCGACCACGCCCTGGCCGGCGGCGAAGTCGGCAAGGTGGGGGTGGCCATCTCGTGCCTGGCCGACATGGAACTCCTGCTCGACCAGCTCCCGCTGGACCAGGTCACCACCAGCATGACGATCAACGCCACGGCGCCCTTGCTCCTGGCCTTCTATGTCGCCGTGGCCGATGCGCGCGGTACGGATCGCGGCGAGCTGGGCGGCACGGTCCAGAACGATGTGCTCAAGGAATACATCGCGCGGGGCACCTACATCTACCCGCCGCATCCCTCGTTGCGATTGATCACCGACGTGTTCGAGTTCACGACCGACCATGTGCCGCAGTGGAACAGCATCTCGGTCAGCGGTTACCACATGCGCGAAGCGGGCAGTACCGCAGTGCAGGAGTTGGCGTTCACACTGGCCGACGGACTCACTTATCTGGCGGCGGCGCGCGACCGCGGGCTCGATCCTGCGCGCATCGCCAAGCGCATGTCATTCTTCTTCAACGCGCATAACCACTTGTTCGAGGAAGCGGCCAAGTTCCGCGCGGCGCGCAAACTGTGGGCCGAATTGTTGCATGAACGCTTCGGCATCACCGACCCCGAAGCGCAGAAGCTCCGCTTCCACACCCAGACTGCGGGCTCGATGCTCACGGCGCAGCAGCCCATCAACAATGTGGTGCGCGTCACGGTGCAGGCACTGAGTGCCATCCTGGGCGGGACGCAGTCGTTGCACACCAACAGCTTCGATGAGGCGCTCGGGTTGCCATCGCAGGAGTCGGCGCTGCTCGCGTTGCGAACGCAACAGGTGCTGGCACACGAGAGCGGCGCCACCGACGCGGTCGATCCGCTGGCGGGCTCGTATTGGGTGGAGGCCATGACCGCCGACCTCGAGGCGCGCGCCCGCGCGCTCATCACGCGCATCGATGACATGGGCGGCATGCTCGAGGCCATTGCCGAGGGTTGGGTGCAGGAGCAGATCCATCTTGCCGCCTACCAATGGCAACGCGATGTCGAAGCGGGCGAGCGCGTGGTGGTGGGCGTCAATCGTTTCGTCAACGACGCGCCCGTCCCACCCCCGCCGTTCACGCACGACCCGCGCGTCGAGACCGATCGTCGGCGCATGCTCGCGGATTGGCGGGCCTCACGCGATGCATCCACCTACGAGGCCGCGATGGCGCGCATTCGCTCGACGGCGCGTGGCACCGGCAACCTGATGCCGCCGATCCTCGAAGCCGTGAAGGCCGGGGCAACGCTGGGCGAAGTATGCGACGCGATGCGCGAGGTGTTCGGCGTGTACCGCCCGGGCGAGCGGCTGTGAGCCATCTGCCGCCCAGCGACGTCCCCGTCACGGCGCTCGGCCACATCGCCCTCGCCACGCGCGACGCCGATGCGCTGTGCGAGGTGTTCGTGAACGCGCTCGGTGCCACGCGAGGCACCGAGGAACGCTTGGATGGTGGCGCGCTTCGCGTGCTGTTCGTGCACTTGGGGCCCGTTACGCTCGAGTTGTTGGAACCGCAGTCGCCCGAGCATACGGTGGCCAGGTTCATCGAGACCCGCGGCCCGGGATTGCATCACGTGAGCCTCGAGGTCAAGGACATCCACGCGCAACTCGCAATCGCGCGCGCAAGCGGCGCGCATCTGATTGACGATACCGCGCGCCCGGGCGCGCATGGCACCACCGTGGCGTTCCTGCATCCCAAGAGTTTCGGTGGCGTGCTGGTCGAGCTATGCCAGAGCGACAACGAACCGACGGAGCCCGAATGAGGCGTGCGCACGCACGCAGGCCCGGAAACGCTTGAGCCCGTTCCTGCCCGATGCGGATGAACGCGATTGGAACACCTGCGCCCAAGCCGCCGGCGCGGCCCTGTTGGAACTGTTCGCGCTCGGGCCCTATGCCGCCGGAGCAAGGCCCTCGGCCCGTGACGCGATCGCGTCACTCTCGCGCACGCACCCGCCCGATATGCCGCTGGGATTCGGAACCACTGCGTTCGGGCTGGCTCGGTTATTGCGCGACCATGGCTTCACGGTGCGGCTGGTGCACAGCAGCCTACTGAGCCGGCGCCGCGAGGCCACCCTGTCGCAAGTGGCGCACCACACGGCCGCGGGATGGCCTGTGCCGGTGTGCCTGGATGACGGTATGCTCGGCGGGCGCGCGTTCGAGGCGCATTGGGCGCTGGTGCATGAAGTGCAGCCGGACCATGTCTCACTGTCACTCGCGCGTTCGCGCCAGTTGCCGCTGGAACAGTTCCTCGAGGCGTGGAACTGTCGGCACCTACCCTATACGCATAACCACTGCGCGATACTGGCGGAGCGCTGATCCGCCGGTGGCGACGCTGATCCCAAGGAGGTCAAGATGATCCTCGTCGGCACGCTGGCATCGGTCGGAGGGTTCGTGTTGGGGGCGGTGCTGTTCGCGATCGGGCTCAATCTGCTTTTTGGACTCGTGAACGCGCTCATCATCGGCGCGCTTGCGCGCCTGTTCCTGCCCGGCAAGGATGCATTGCCATGGTGGAAGACGATTCTGGTGGGTATGGCGGGTTCATTGGCGGCCCGGCTGATCGGCTGGATCACCCGTGCCTATGACGCCAACAGTTTCAAGGGATTCCTCGCCTCGGTCGTGTGCGCGCTGGTGATCCTGTTGTACCTGCGCATCCGCAGAAAGCCGGGCGCCCGGGTGGCGCCCTGAGCCGCAGTCCGAGTCCGATTCCGATCAGCGCCCGGGGGTCGCAGGGGCGAGCCCCAACCGTCGGGCGAGATCGCTGCTGAACAACCCTTCGGGGTCGAGGGATTGCTTGAGCTCGAGGAAGCGCTCGAGCCGCGGGCCAAATGCCTGTGCGAATGAGGCGGCATCCACGATCTGGTCCTTCGCCGGGTAGAAAGTGCCACCGGCATCCAGCACCAAGGCGGTGAGCTCGCGGCATAGATCCCACAATCGCTGCGGCTGGCTCGGCACCGCGAAGTCCAGCGCCAGCGACCAGCCGTCGAGCCCGTGCGACAACAGATACTCATCCGGCCGATGGCGCTTGAAGACGCCCAGGTAGCTGATCACCCCCCGCTTCTGGCACAGGGCCAGCGCCTCGGCCATGCCTTTGCGCGCGGTCGCATCCGGCAGGAACAACTGGTACTGGATGAAGCCCGCGTCACCATAGGCGTTGCGCCAGTTGGGCACATAATCCAGCAGGAACGCGAACGCGACATGCCCCTCGAGGAACGTACCGCTCGACTCGAACGTCTCGGGCAGGCGGTATTTGATGTCGTTCACCAAGCGCATGCCCAGATCATTCGTGAACGGCTTCATGAAGCGCCACACCAGCGAACGAGGCACGCCCATCACGCTGGGCGGCAGTCCCTGCCGAGCCGGATCCAGGTGGCTCACCCCCTGCGGATCTTCGGCTGCCGAAACATAATCGGCCTGATGCACGAGTCCGCGTCCCAAGGCCGCGCCGGTGGCGAAGCAGTCAAGCCAGCCCACCAGATAATCGGCATTGGGCATGCGTTCGACGAAGCAGTCGAACATCTCGCCGAGCGTGCGCGTGCGGATGGGTCGCACCCGAAGCCGGCCGCTCTCGATCTTCTTGAGCTGGAGCTTGACGCGGGTGACCGCGCCGAGCAGGCCCAGACCCGCGATGGTGGCGCGGAACAACTCGCCCTCATGTTCGCGAGTCAGTGTTCTCAGCCCTCCATCGGGGGTCATCAGGTCCAACTCACTCACATGGTCACCGAAGGGGCCCACCTTGAAACAGTTCTTGCCATGGATGTTCATGGCAACGCACCCGCCCAAGGTGGGATGCATGGTACCGGGCACCACATGGGGCCAGTAGCCATGCGGCAGCCCCGTGCGCCAGATGTCCTCGATCGTGGCTCCAGGCTGTGCTTCGATCACGCCCGTACCCGGGTCGAAGGAGAGCACGCGTGCCATGCCGCGGTTGTCGATGGCGAGGCCGCCCTGATTGAGCGAGGCGTCCCCGTAGCTGCGACCGTTGCCGCGGAAACTCACGTGGAGTCGCTCTTGGTGCGCTTGCTTCAGTAGCGCGGCCAACTCCTCGAGTGAGCGAGGCGTGACGCAGCGCGAGACCGCGCGGCGCGAACTGCCGAACCCATCGAGCACGCGCCAGGGAGCGGTGGAACGCAACGATCCGGACATGGAACTCAGAGGTCCAGTCGACGGAATATGGCCGAGGGGATGCTCCGGATGATCATCCCGACAAGGCCCCATTGGCCGGGGATGAACGCCGATGGGCTGCCCCCCCGGCGCGCGGTCGCAAGGATCGAATCGGCCGCCTTCTGCGCCGAGATCATCATGGGTTTCTTGGTCAGCTTCGCCGTCATGATGGTGTCGACGAAGCCAAGCTTGACCGTGACCACGTTCACCCCATAGCGCGACACGCGATTGCGCAGCGCTTCGAGCCAGGCCGAGAGCGCCGCCTTGGCAGTCGTGTAGCCTGGCATGGTGCGCCTTCCCCGCTCGCCCGCGATGCTCGAGAGCCCGACGATCGTGCCAGAGCGTTGCGCTTCGAAGTGCGCGGCGGCCAGATGCGTCCACGCCATGGCGCCGATCACCTGCACCTCGATCATGGCGCGGTCCTTCGCGAAGTCGTACTCACTCTCGGCAGGCACGAAGATGTTGCCCGCGGCGTAAACCACCAGATCGAGCCCGCCCAGGTCCGCCACCAGCTTCTCGAACAGCGGCGGCGCGCTGTCGTACTGCGTCACGTCGTGGGGTGCGACCAACACCTTGCCCTTTCCGGCACTTCGGATACCCGCGGCCACGGCCTCGAGTTCGGTCACGCGGCGGCCCACGATCGCAACGCTCGCGCCATCCGCGGCTAGCTGGCGCGCGATTTCGGCGCCGATGCCGGAGGAAGCCCCGACGACGATGGCATGCTGGAATCGGAGGCTCATGGCGATCCTGGGGAGACGAGTGGGAGCGACGGACGGGCGGCTAAGGGTATCGGCCGTCTGGAAAGGCCGCTGAAGACAGGCCCTCCCGTTACGACAGCACGCGACCAGCATGCCGGTCCAGCCTCTTTGCATCAAGCCGGAGCGGTCGCCCCCATGGAGAGCGGATGCCAAGGGCCTCCGCCCAATGCAATCCCTGCTCTTGGCGTGCCTATGATTCCTGCAAATTGCACGCTGGAAAAAGTTCTCGTGATGGCCGGCGTTTCGGGCCATAAGGGCACGAACTAGCACCGCGAACGCTCATGATATGAATGACGTGCACCTCGGCCCCCATAACCCGCCCCAGCCGAGGCCTGCCATGAAGACCTGCTCGCTGCCGCACCTCGCGGACCATGTGCTCTTGCGCGACTTGCGGCTACTCGTCGCCCGCGATCGCGCCACGACTGCCGAACTGCTGGCCCACCTCGCCGAGGTCGACGAGCGTCGGCTGTACCTGCCGGCGGCTTACTCCTCGAGGTATGTCTATTGCGTGCATGAAGGCATATGTCCGAGGACACGGCTTTCAAGCGCATCCGGGTCGCGCGAATGGCCCGCCGCTTCCCGGCGATCCTGCCCGCCATCGCGGACGGACGATTGCATCTGGGCGCCGTGGTCCTGCTGGCACCGCACCTCACCGAGCACACCGCAATCGATCTGCTTGCGGCCGCCCAACACAAGACCAAGGCCGCGATCGAGCTGCTGGTCGCGGAGCGCTTCCCGCGCCCAGACTTGCCGACGCTTGTTCAGGCGATCGCGCTTCCCATTCCAAACTGCGAAGCATGCCCGCTCCCAATGGCCGCGCCGGTCCCTCAACTGGCCCCGGGGCCAGTGGTTCCATCCGTCGTGCAGAACATACCTATACACCAAGCACCACTTACGCCGCGCCCCAGGATCGCGCCCCGCTCTCCCGGGAGGTTCGCGCTCCAGATCACCGTCAATCAGGAGACCCACGAGCAACTGCGCTATGCGCAGGCGTTGTTGCGACACTCGTTGCCCTCGGGTGATGTCGCCGAGGTGCTCAAGCGCGCGCTGGACTCGCTGGTCCGAGAGCTCGAGCAGCAGAAGTTCGCGAAGTGCGCCCGGTCACGCCTTGGGAGCAGTGAGGCGAACGGTCGCTTTGTCCCTGCAGAGATCCGGCGCACAGTCTCGCAGCGCGATGGCGGCCAGTGCACGTTCGTGAGCGACGGCGGCAAACGCTGCGACGCGAACACATGGCTCGAGTTCGACCATGTGAAGGCGGTGGCACGTGGTGGCGAGACGACCACCGAGAACCTGCGGCTGCGCTGCCGTGCGCATGACCAGTACGAGGCGGAGCGCATGTTCGGCGCGGTCTTCATGGAGTGCAAGCGTCAGGAGTCGCGAGGCACTAGCTGGGTGGCCAAGCGGGTGCTACCTTGCAGGTCCAGCCCGGCGACTTGAAGGCGGGGCTGCCGCTATGCGGAGGCTCTCACTCCATGCGTCTTCGACCCCTGCAGTCACTGTTGCTCGCGCTCGCGCTGCTCCTCGTGCTCGCTCCGCATGTGGCCTGTACCGCGATTGGCGCACTCATCGGGACTGGCCTCGATGCCATATACAGCCACCCGCGCGTGATTCCCGCGGGCGAGGCCGCCACCGTCCCTCGTGGCAAACCCATGGTAGTGACTCAGCGTGACGGAAAGCGTATCGCGGGTGCCTACCGCGACACCACGACGCTGGGAGATTCGGCATACGCGGGGCTCTGGCGTCGCTGGGAGAGCGCCGCGCAGCGAGCACAGAGTGTGGCGCCTGGCGACCCAATCACCGTGGTGGACGCCTCCGGGGAATGGAGCGCCACATTCGCGGGCTATCACTACCGGAGCATCGTGGTGGCGCCGCTTCCGGATGGGGCGCCGAAACGCGTGCTGCTGTCGAACCTGCGCATGCTCCGGGGCCCGAACGGCTATGAGTCGAGCGGCGAGGCGCTGGCGGCGCTCGATGCCAACTGGGCATTGCCTTCTCGGCTCGCGCTCGTGATCGGCCTGGAACCGCACGGCCGCGGCATCACTGAGATGGTGCCGAGCAAACTGACGGTTCCCTGCAGTGAGATCCGCTCCATCTCGCTCGACCGCAGGCACGTCGGGCGCAATGTCGGGGCGCTCGTCGGGATGGTCGGGGACGTGATCATTCTTGCGGGACTGGCTTACTCGGCAACTGCTTCGGACGACTCGGGCTGCGACAACAGTGCCATCCGGTACAGCTCATTGGAGCGCGGGCTTCCTTCGGGCATCGAACTCACCACGCAGCCTTTTGATCGGTATGCCGGGCGGATGCTTCAGCCACCTGCCGACGCCGCCCCCGCCGCCGCACATGCTGCCGCCGCGCTTGGTGGGCCCGCCGCTGTGAGGTCGTTACCGAGCCACTGAAAAAAAATCAATCGCCGATCAGACCTTCACGCCATCCTTGAGCATACTGCGCGCGATGACCAGCCGCTGGATCTCGGAGGTGCCTTCATAGATCTCCATGACGCGCACGTCGCGATAGTAGCGTTCGACCGCATACTCCTTCACATAGCCATAGCCACCGTGCACCTGGATGGCCTGGTGCGTGACATAGGTCGCCGCCTCGGTGGCGTACAGTTTGGCCTCGGCCGCTTGGCGCGTGCAGGGCTGGTCGGTGTCCTTCATCCATGCGGCTCGTTGGATGAGCAGGCGCGCGCCATGGATCCGCTTCTCCATCTCGGCGAGTTTGAACTGCACCGCCTGGATCTTGGCGATGGGGCTTCCGAACGCGGATCGCTGCTGCGCATACTTGACCGCTTCGGCGAAAGCCGCCTCCATGACTCCCAGAGCCTGCGCCGCGACCCCGATCCGGCCCTTGTCGAGTGAACTCAATGCGATTCCGAATCCCTCGCCTTCTCCGCCAAGGCGCTGGCTGGCCGGGACACGCAGGTTCTCGAGCGATAGCGTCACTGTGTGCGAGCCGCGCAGTCCCATCTTGTCCTCGCACTTGCCCACCACCAAACCGGGCATGTCGCGTTCCAGGATGAAGGCGCTGATCCCCTTGGCGCCCGCCCCGCCCGTGCGGGCGAAAACGAGGAACGTCCACGCGTGCACGCCGTTGGTGACCCAGTTCTTGGACCCGTTCAACACGTAATCATCGCCATCAAGCACCGCGGTGGTCGAGAGCGACGCTGCATCCGAACCACTACCCGGCTCGCTCAGAGAGAACGCACCCATATCGCGTGAGGCCAGGCGCGGAAGGTAGCGCTGCTTCTGCTCGTCGGTGCCGAAGACCGCGATCGGATAGGCCCCCACGGAGTTGTGCACTGCGAAAAGGATCGCGAGCGACGCGGAGACCTTTGCGATCTCGGTCACCACCATGGAGCTGGTGCGGACGTCATGGCCAAGGCCGCCATACTTCTCGGGCAGCGTGATCCCGAGCAGGCCCATCTCGGCGAGCTTGTCGATCGCCCAATGCGGAATGTCATCCGCCTGGTCCCATGCCGCCGCATGTTCAGCGAACTCGCCTGCGCACAGCGCGCGCACGGCGTCGCGGATATCGATCTGGTCTTCCGTGAGGTCGAGATTCATGGCGTCCTTCCAGGGGCCATCAGGCCGGCTGGTGTTGTTCCGTCTCGCGGAACACGGTCAGGCAGATGATGGCCAGGACGCCCATGACCGCTGGCCCTGGTCCCAGCAACAGCGCACCCAGTGCACCCAGCAGTGCAAGCGGCCACGCGCGCCAATCCCCCGCCCATAGACCCGGCACTGCCCCCAGGAACGCCAGACCGATGAAGCCCTTGATCAGGTAGGGCACGGCGATCGGCAGACCCAGCTTGAGCGCCAAGTCGACCAGCGGTCCCTGGTGCCCCAGCAGCGTGAACTCCGCGACCGAGATGAATGGGTAGAACCCCTGGAACACCGACGTCAGACCGGGATACAGCGCACATAAGGTGAGGATCAAGAGTGCGACGGGACGGACAGGGCGCTTCATGCTTCATTCCTCCGTGAGGTCGAGTTCAGACCGCGCGCTCCTTGAGCACCTGGGCGGCCACCACCATCTTCTGGACTTCGGTCGTGCCTTCATAGATCTCGCAGATTCGCGCGTCGCGCCAATAGCGCTCCACATGGAACTCCGACAGGTAGCCATAGCCCCCATGCACCTGGATGGCCCAATTCGCACATTTGGTGGCGGCCTCGGAGGCATGCCATTTGGCGAGCGAGGCCTCCTTGGCGTGCGGGCGCCCCTGATCGCGCAGCCACGCTGCTTGATACACCAGCAGGCGCGCCACATCCAACTCAACCGCGCTGTCGGCGAGCATATGCCGGATCGCGTCGAACTCACCGATCTTCCTGTCAAACTGGTGCCGCTCGTTCGCGTAGCGCACCGATGCCTCAACCGAGGCCTGCGCGATTCCAAGTGCCTGGGCCGCGATACCGATGCGTCCCCCGCCCAGGGTCGCGAGTGCCACGGTGTAGCCCTTGTTCACATCGCCGAACAGATTGTCCTTGTGGACGCGCGCATTCTCGTAATGGATCTCGCGTGTGTCCGAGGCATGGATGCCGAGCTTTTGCTCCTTCTTGCCCTTCTTCACACCCGGCGTGTCCGCATCGACGATGAATGCCGAGATGCCCTTGGGACCCAGGCTGCGGTCCGTTGCGGCGTAGGTGATGAGCACATCGGCGGGACCCGCGTTGGTGATGAAGACCTTGGAACCGTTCAACACATAGTGGTCGCCATCGAGCACTGCCGTGGTCTGTTGATTGGCGGCATTGCTGCCCGCATTTGGCTCAGTCAGACAATACGCGCCCAACCTCTCGCCCTTGGCCAGCGGCACCAGGTACTTCTGTTTCTGCGCCTCGTTCGCGTAGGCGAGCAGCGGGTAGCACACGAGCGAGTTATTGACGGACGCGATCACGCCATGGCTTGCGCACACGCGTGAGAGTTCCTCGATCGCGACCACATACGACAGGTAGGTCATGCCGGCGCCGCCATACTCCTCGGGCACGAACATGCCGAGCAGTCCAAGCTCGGCCATCTTCTTGGTGTTCTCGGCGGGGAACTCATGCGTCTCGTCGATATGCGCCGCGATCGGTCGGATCTCGCTCTCGGCGAAGTCGCGCACCATCTCGCGCACGGACTGCGCCTCCTCGGGGAGGTCGAAGGAAAGTCCCTCGGCAGCGATCAGGGCATTGGGCATGGGGACTCCACTCAGGCTTGCAGATACTCGTAGAACCCGCGACCGCTCTTGCGGCCCAGGTATCCTGCGGCGACCATCTTGCGCAACAGGGGGCATGGGCGGTACTTGGTATCACCGATGCCCCGATGCAGAACTTCCATGATGGACAGACAGGTATCCAGGCCGATCAGGTCGGCCAGTGCCAATGGGCCCATCGGATGGTTCATGCCCAGCTTCATCACGGTGTCGATGCCTTCGCGCGTTGCCACGCCTTCCATGAGGCAGTACACCGCCTCATTGATCATGGGCATCAAGATGCGGTTCGAGATGAACCCCGGATGATCGTTCACTTCCACCGGGGTCTTGCCAAGTTTGCGCGAAAGCTCCTCGGTGAAGGCATAAGTGGCGTCACTCGTGGCAAGACCGCGGATGATCTCGACCAGCGCCATGACCGGTACCGGGTTCATGAAGTGCATGCCGATCACCTGGCTTGCGCGGCGTGTGACCGCTGCGATCTCGGTGATCGAGATGCTCGAGGTGTTGCTCGCGAGGATCGTGCTCGCAGGGCAGGCCGCATCGAGCGCGGTGAAGATCTGTTTCTTGACCGCGAAGTCCTCGGTGGCCGCCTCCACCACCAGCTGACAATCCGCCGCTGAATCCAGCGCCGTGCCTCCGCTGATGCGTGCGAGAATCTCCTTGCCCCGCGATTCGTCCCAGTTCTGCTTCTTGGCCACGCGCTCGAGGTTCTTGGCCACCGTGACCAAGGCGCGCTCGACGAACTCCGGCTTCGCGTCGAGCAACCGCACGTCGTATCCCGCTTGCGCGAAGACCTGAGCGATGCCATTGCCCATGGTGCCCCCGCCTACGACCGCGATCCGCTTCACATGCGCGATCGACTCGGGTTTCACGGCTTCGGTCGCCGCGCTCAACCGACTCGCTCCACCGAGAGCGCCACGGCGTTGCCCCCGCCCAGGCACAGGGTTGCAAGGCCCGTCTGCTTGCCGCGCGCTTGCAGCGCGTAGAGCAGCGTCGTCAAGATGCGTGCGCCGCTGGCGCCGATCGGGTGGCCCACGGCCACCGCGCCACCGTTGACGTTGACGCGATCCCAGTCCCAGCCCAAGGCGTCGCCGTCGGCCAACGCCTGAGCCGCGAACGCCTCATTCGCCTCGATCAGGTCGAAGTGATGGATGTCGACAGAGAGTTTTTTCATGAGCCGCTGGACCGCATCGATGGGGGCGAAGAACAGGTCCTTGGGCTCGCCGCCACCGGTGGCGTAACCCGTGATGCGCGCGAGCGGCTTGGCCCCAGTGGCCTTGACGCGCGCTTCGCTCATGAGCACCAGCGCCGCACCGCCATCGTTCAGCCCAGGCGCGTTGCCCGCGGTGATCACGCCGTCCTTGGCCTTGGTGACGGCGCCCAGCTTGGCAAGGCCCTCGATCGTGCTGTCGCCGCGCACCGATTCGTCGTGCTGGAACACGATCGGGTCACCCTTACGCTGGGGAATCGTCACCACCGCAGTCTCCCGGTCGAACGCGCCCGAAGCAATCGCAGCTGCGGCCTTTTTGTGCGAGTCCAGGGAGAACTGGTCCAAGCGCTCACGCTTCAAGCCCGCCTTTTCAGCGGTGTACTGCGCCAGCTCGATCATGTGGCAGTCGTTGAACGAGCACCACAGACCATCGTATACGGCGCCATCCCGGAGCGTGGTGTCACCCAGACGCTGGCCGAGACGGCCCTGGAAGTAGTAGTGGGGCGCG
>JBDSKE010000229.1:0-12741 GCA_039917105.1 Candidatus Eiseniibacteriota bacterium
CGCATGGCGCGCCCAACTCCAGCGCGGCATCGGCGAGGTTGTGGCTATCGCAGAGCACGAGGTCGGCGGCCCGTAACACGGCGCGCGCACGCATCCTTTGAATCGGATCGCGTCGCCCTGCGATGAGCAAGTCGCTCCCCCAGGCGGCGACAGACAGCGGATGCCTGCCGAGCAGCGCCCCCAGCACGCCGTAGTTGGGAACAAAGTGGGCATCCACCAATTCGGGTCTGAAGTCCGCCAGTGCGCGGCGTAATGGCGCGACCGCGAGTGGGTAGCGCAACCATCCGGGCAGCGGTGCCACTGGCAGGTCGACCGCACCGAGATCGCTCGGACCCCGTTCCAGCGAATACACGCGAACGTCATGGCCGCGCGACCTCAGGTGCTCGACCCATCGGCGTGTGTGCACGACGGATGCGTTCGAGAGCGTGGCGATCCTCACGCCGCCTCGCCCCGAGGCCGACCGCGGCGCACCCACCCCTGCAGCCACGCCGCCGCCCGGGCCGTCACCGGCGCATGCCTGGCATCCAACCAGCGAACCGGGTAACGCACACCAGTCGCGCCAAAGGAACTCTTGAATGACGCCACCAACGAAAGCCCGGTGCTCGCACCCAGGTTCACGCGCGAGCGCCCCGCTCCTGCCGCCCACTCCACAATGCTCCACAGCAGCAGAGGGAATGCGCCCGGACGCCTGGCGCTGGGATGCGTGCCACTCCACCACACGAATGTTTCGTGCGGCCCGTCGAGTGCGAGCGCCGCGCTCACCAGCCCGTGTGGGTCCCGAAGACCGAACAGCCGTGCAACCGGTGCCGGACCGCTGGCGAGCAAGCGTCGCGAGAGTTCGAGTGGTTGGGCACGATGCCCACGCCATTGCCGGCCTTGCGCGATGTGCAATGCATAGGCGGCCTCGAGGGCCGCGGGGTCCGCCGCGAATGCATATCCGCGTGCCTGAGTGTCGCGCAGGCTCTGGCGTTGCTTGCGATCCATGCGGCGATGCGCCGCGTCGATCCCATGGGTGAGGTCCACGACGGCCGCCTCCATCCAGCGGGTCTCACCGGTCACCGGGGTGAGCATGTCCGCGGCCACCGGCGCCCCCGCGCCGCGATAAAGCGCCCACTCGCCGCCCACCGCTCCCGTTTCCGCAGCCAGCCCGGCCAGCGCATCCGCCACGGCGGCATCGACCTCGCCATGGCGACCCGGCAGAGCGATCGGCGCGCCCGCTAACAGCATGGGGAGTGCGCGCAGCCAGCACATTCCACCGCGGCGTTCGACCAACACCGGTGCGCCACCGATGAGGCTGCCATGCTCCTCGACCACGATGACACGCAGGGAGAGCCCGGGCTGCGCGGCAATGAATGCTGTCCACAACTCGGGCCGATGCGAAGGGGACGCGCCCGGATCCGCGGCGATCAGCGCATTCCATTGTTCCGGAACACGGTCGGTCCAACGTGCGGCCGGGGGACGCACCTAGCGCAACACCACCACACGAGCGGTGGATTCCCGGCCGCCCCCTCGCGCATGCACGAAGTACACGCCCGCGGGGACCAGTGCCCCATCGTCATCCCGGCCGTCCCAGATCACCCGCCCGTTCGCACCCGCGGTGAAGCGACGCACCATACGACCAGTGATGTCGTGGAGTTCGCCCGAATAAGAGGTGGTGTTCCCTTGGATGCGCAGCTCGATCCCGGCTCCCGTAAGCCAAGCCGGGTTGGGATAGACACTGAAGTTGAGTCGGGAGAGCTGGGGCGGCACAGGCACGACATACGAGGGGTCGAAACGGTTGGTCCCACCGGCGGTCCCTACCCAGACGACGCCGGTCTGCTTATCCACTGAGATCGCCCGTACCTCGTTGTTGGCCAAAGGAGAGTTGTCAATCCTGAAGTCCTCGGTGCCGCCGCCCCGCTTGTAGTGCCGGATCCCTTCGAGCGTCCCCAGCCAGACTGAACCATCCGGCCCGACATCGATCGGACGCACCGCACCGCGCGCAGCGGGACCAGCAGGGATCTCGAGCGTGCTCACCAGGGACTGGTTGACGGTCCGGAATCTCAACAAGTTGCGGGTCGTCAGGACCCACATGGAATCCCCGTATGCAGCCAGGCCGAAGATCTCGAGCGTACTGGTGGACGCGATGGGAACGAATCTCGGGATCGTATCGCGCGCGGTATTGCCGTTCAGATTCGCATAGCGGACCCCGCCAATCGGGAAACCCGCCCACAACACCCCATACTTGTCGAACGCCAGGGCGCGGACCTGATTGTCCGCCAGCCCGGCATTCGTGGTTTTCCAATTCGCATGGTAATTGCCGGCAGGGTCATAGACATCGATTCCGATCGGCTCTCGCGTGCCACGGTCGTTGGTGTCTCCACCGATGTACACATAGCCCGTGGCATCCACTTCGCTCGCCCACCCATAAGTGTGGGCGCGGGCGGCATCATCCCCCGGGCCAGTGGGCACGAACTTGTGGGTGAACAGGGGCGGCGAGACCGAGTCATCGAATGTCTCGATCGCGGAATCCCAACTTCCCACCCAGATCCGGCCGCTGCGATCACGCAGCAACGCGAAACCGAAGAGCGCGCTGACGAATGTGGTGTCCTGCAACGCCCCTCCCGCGGATGCAGGGGTCCAGTTCCTCCAGCCGTTCGCATCGAGCCGATCCATCCCCTCGTCGTAGGTGGCGAGGTAGACCTTGCCCCCGACCGCGAGGATGTTCTGGACATTGTTCCCGACCGGCCCCGGGGGACGGCGTTTGGTCCAAGTCGGGCTCGCCTGCTCCCAGAGCAAACCACCCTGCGAGGCGAAAGCCTTGTTCGAGGGGTCGACTGCCATCTCCGTCCCGCCACCATTGGAGTTGTCCGACGCCGGGGACCCGCTGATCGGCAGGAACTGGTTCGTCGTCCACTCATAGACCCCAAGCGAGGAAAGGCTCAGGACATGACCGAAATGATCGCGGAGCTTCTTCACGGAACCATTCCCAGAAGCCAGCTCCCACTGCCCCGTGATGCGGTTCCATCGGTGCGTCGCGGTATTCGCCACCGCGAAGACGTCCTTCCCATCCGAGGCGAGCCCCCCCACATTCAGCCCGAAGAGCCCGGCGTTCACCTGCGTCCAGGTTGCGAGCGAGGTCGAGAGCCGGGACAGGTAGATGCCGTCCGAGACCGCGACGAACAAGGTATCCCCCAACACGACGATGCCCTTCACGTCATTGCTCGAGAAGGGCGATGGCGTCCCCAGGTCGGGCACAGCGCCCGCGATCTCGCGACCGTTCCAGAGAGCGATCCCGCGCGTTGTGCCGATCCACATGGTGTCCCCATCCGCCTCGAGCACTGTGATGCTGTCCGAGGGTAGACCGTCGAACGCATTCACCAGGTCCCACGTGGTCAGGTCCTTGGCCAAACGGCTCACGCCCTTGCCCGGAGTGCCAACCCAGAGTCGACCCGAGCGGTCATAGGCCAGCGCCGTGAGGCTGTTGTTCGCCAGGCCAGCCGGCTCGCGCGTGTAAGACTCGAAGCGGTCCTGCGAGCGCAGATAGCGCAACAATCCCGCTTCCCCGGTGGCGATCCAGACCGTGTCCCGCAATGCGATGAGGTCGGTGCAACTGTACATGCGCAGATAGGTCTGCCATGACCCGGCAGCCTGCGCCGCGGGAATCCACGCCGAAGTCATGAGGGAGGTGAACATCAGGACGAGCCCAGCCAGCCGTTGAGGCGTCATGCGAGCTACTCCAATCGGCCCAACAGGTCGAGGAACCGCAACTTCCAGACCATTCTAGCCGCTTCCCAGATGATCTTGTTATTCATCTTGGAGACACCGGCGCGACGATCCACGAAGATGATGGGGATCTCCTTGATCCGAAATCCGCGCTTCCAGCAGCGGAACGACATCTCGATCTGGAACGAGTATCCCTCGGATTGCACCTTGTCGAGCGAGATTCCCTGAAGCGCACGCCGCCGGAAACACTTGAAACCTCCGGTTGCGTCCATGAGGGGCAGCCCGGTGATGACACGTGAATACAAGTTCGCCGAGTACGACAGGATAAGGCGGCTCAGCGGCCAGTTCACAACCGTGACGCCGTGCAGATAGCGGGAGCCGACGACGATGTCCGCTTCCTCGGTGGCCGTGAGGAACTCACCAATCGCCGCGGGGTCGTGCGAGAAGTCCGCGTCCATCTCGAAGATGTATTCGGCGCCCTGATCGAGCGCATAACGGAATCCCACCCGGTAGGCCGAGCCCAGGCCCATCTTGCTCGGTCGTTGCAGCAGGTGGATGCGAGGTTCGTCCGCCATACGGCGTTGGACGACCGCTGCGGTCCCATCCGGGGACCCATCATCCACGATGAGCACATGCAGCCCAAAGGGCAGCGCCATCAGCCTGGTGAGCAATTCATCGATGTTCTCGATCTCGTTGTAGGTGGGAACAATGACGAGTTTGTCCATCAAACCACCTCGACCGCGGCGGGGGCGGCCCTACGGCGCGATCGCCACCAACCCGCGACGAGCAGCACCAATGACAGCGCCGCCGATACGAGCGAGAGCACAAGCCCATTGCGGAACGCGGCGCTGACAAAGCGGAACGAGACCGTATGGGTCCCCGCAGGCACCACCACCGCGCGCAGGGCATGGTCGGCGCGCAGGATCGCCACCGGCTTGCCATCGATGGTCGCCTTCCAGTCGGGGTAGTACATATCCGCCAGGCGCAGGATCGCAGGCCCGGGCGTCTCGACCTTCACATCGACCTCGTGAAGTCGATAGTGCGTGATCTCGGCCCGGCCTCCAATGACCGGACCCAGCTTCACGCCCGGATCGCGAGTGAGCCAAGTGAATGTGGCAGGGTCATGTGCTCCCGCCATGATCGAATCGATCGCCGCGCGCCCCGTGTCGGGGACCACCGCGTAGGCGTCCACGAGCGTCGCCCGCGGCAGACCCGGGGCGAACTCGTACACACCCCCGCCAGTCCCCGAGAACACAGGACGGAAGGATGCTGCCAATGGCCCGAGCATTTGCGAGAACTGTTCGGGAGAAGGCGCCTGCGCGAGCACCAGATAGCGCACATTGAGGAGCGACCACAGGCGTGGGTCGCTGACGAACCGCGTCTCTGGGGAGACGAGGTCCTGGTAGAGCTGTGGCTTGGCCGCGTGGTAACCCCCCAGGTGCGCGATGCCGAAACCTGCAAGACGATTGTCGCCCATCTGCGGATAGAGCACGCGAAACGAACCCCACGCCCCCTGCTTCTCAAGGAACTGGACTACATCATCGCGGCCGTAGTCGAGGCTCTTGGCGACGGGGTCCCCGATGGTGGGTGCCATGGTCTGATTGGAGACCGGCCAGATGTCGAACAGCAGCAGAGCCAGGAGCGCGACGCTTGCGAGCGGTGCGCCGATCTTCTGGCGCATCACGCCGAACGCCAGGGCGACCACGAGCAGGCCGAGCACCACGGACCGCAAGGCGTCGCCCGTGAACGCCTGGAAGGCGAAGTTGGCGGCGTCGGCCGTGTACTGCGGTCTGAGTGAGAGCGCCAGCTTCACATACCAAGCGCGCAGCCCCTCGCCGCCCATCGCCACCACCAGTCCAAGCAACACCAGCGCCGCGGCAGCCCCGATCCACATGCGTTGCCCGCCCCCGGCGCGCTTCCTGTCTTCGCCCGCGGGTTCCAGCACCGCTGTCCAACCCCATGCCGCGAACAATGCCATCGCGAGTTGGAACAGGATGATGATCATGACGGGGATCCGCAGTTTGTTGAACATGGGCAGGTGCTCGTAGAGGAATCCATATAGCGGGAAGTGGCTCCCGAACGACACGAGAAGTGCGAACAGGCCAAGCACCCAAGCGAACACGCGCGCCGTGCCGCCCAGGAACAATGCGGGCAGCGCGAGTAACACGACCACGATGCCCAAGTAGGCATTGGGGTAATCGGTGAAGGGCATCCCCCCCCAATAGGTCGCGCCGCCGAAACCCACCCAGTTCGCGAAGATCGACGCCGGCAGCTCATATGGCGCCATGGACCAACCGGTCGCGTAGGCGAGCCCCGCCCCTCCGGCGGCATCGCCGCCGCCGCGAATGGAGTACTGGGCGTAATCCTTCAGCGGCAGGTTGTAGATGCCCGCGACGCCGAATGCGAGGGCGGCGGCCCCGCCCAGCGCAAGCGCACGCGCGAAGCGCGATGCCAGCTGCTTGGGTTCGCGCACCGACATCACGATCTCGACGGCAGCGTAGATGCCGATCGCCATCCAGGTGTAGAAGCAGATCTGCACATGGCCGCGCAGGAACTGGAACCCACCCGCAAGCGCGAGCCAGCCCAGCGATGTGAGATCGGACTTGCGCAGCCAGCGCGTGGCGAGCCACAGCATGAGCGGCAAGTAGGCCGAGTCCACCAACTGGCTGCCATGCCCGTGTGCACCGACGGCGACGAGATTCGGTTGGAACATGAACGCCACCGCGCCGAGCAACGCACCCTCGGGCCTTGCCCCCCATTCGCGGGCGAGTAGGAACATGAATACGCCGCCCAGGAAGTAATAGAGCAACATCCATGTCATGTCGGGCAGCGGCAGTACCTTCTGCGCCAATGCCAGCGGCCAGTCCGGCGGATAGATCAGCGGATTGTACGCACCGCTGCCGAATGAGGGCATCCCGAGGAACACGAAGGGGTTCCACAACGGATAGACCTTGTCTTGCCACAACGACTGTTCGCCGATCCGAACAAAGCCCACGGGATTCGTGGCGTCGGGAGAGACGAATGTGCGTCCGCCCACGGATACGTCGTGGAACAGCAGGATGGTGAGCAGCGCCAGCACCGCTGCAGCCCACGCGGAGGTGAGCGCGAACGGACGCGGCGTGGTGGCAGCGCGCTTGGCGGTCACGGGCTTCCTCGGGGCCATCGTCTCTCGGTCTCTCAGGGCTCAGGCGGCCGGAAGGCGCGCCTCGATCTCGGTCACCATGCGCGACGCCAGCACGTCCCAGTCGTGCGGACGCGCGAGTTCACGACACCGTGCGGGGTCGGATGGCGCATCGAGCGCCACCGACAGGGCACGGCTCACTGCATCAGGCGTGGTAGCGAAGAGAAGATCCGGGGACCTTTCCGTCAGATCGAGGACAGGAGTCGTGATCACGGGCAAGCCAGCAGCCAGGTACTGGTACACCTTGTTCGGGTTGATGCCTTGAACGAACGGATCATCGGCGCGGAACGGGATGACCCCGACGTCCAGCCCCTGCATGTAGGCGGGAATCTCTGCGTACGGCCGAGAGCCCATGACTGCGACACCCTCTCGGGCAGCGAAATCGGCCACCGCAGCATCGGTCGCGGGCGTACCCGGCCCTATGAGTACCACGGTCCCCCCCCGCCGGTTCCGGCGGAGCGCCTCGAGTAGCTCGAAATCAAGGAAATGCGACATCAGCCCCACGTAGCCGATTCGCGGGCGCGGAAGCACCTCGAGATCGGCGGGCACTGCCCGGGGAGCCTCGAAATGCATGGTCTCGACTCCATTCCCAAGCAGGATCAAAGGCCGGTCGATCTCCCTGGTGAGCTGACGGCGATAGTACTCCGAGACCACGAACACCCCCTGCGCCTGGGCCACGGTGCGTGACCAGTAGCCACGGGCCCATTGCGGCGTCGCGGAGAACTGGAACGGACTGTCGTTGAAGTCGTAGAGTACCAGCTTCTTCGGGAGCCGCGAAAGCAACGCCGGACAGTAGATGTTCGAACACAGCACCACCGGATCGGGGGATATTCCCAGCCGGCGGAGCATGTGGGACAGGTAGAGCTCGGCACCCAGTTCGATCAGCGCGCGCCCCACGGCCGTTGCGCCCACGCGGTTGTACGCTTGATTCGTGGTGCCCGGCTTCAGGAACGGCACCGTGAAATAGGTGACGCGTCCCTCCCGGCGGGGGGTCCAAGGGTCGTCGGCCCCGGATGCAGGCGGCTGGGCGAAGAACACCCGCCAATCCGGCGGGAATCGCGACAGCAGGAACTGCTTCCGAGTACGGAAGTAGCCCCAGCGGACTTCGGACAGGACAAGGACGTCCACGCGGCCGGGCCCTAGCCCGCGGTCACTCCCGCCTCGACCTCGTTCTCGAAGCGGTTCACCGCCGCCACGTATCCCATATGCCGACCGGCATCAGGGCTATCGGCCACCGATCGATCCGTGACGCGCGCATCCTTGGCGATGAAATGTTGCGACCAACTTTCGAGCGCGAGCCAACGCCAGATCTGCAGCCCGATGTTCCGGCGTCCGGCCAGATACTCGTCCAACTCGGCCGCGACGAGCTTGCCATCGACCCAGTCCTGGAATGGGCCGGGACGCGACAGGCGCTTGCGCACCTCGCCTGCATACCGGCCGCGCAACCACAGGTCGGTTGGCGTCTCGAACCCCATCTTGTCACGCCGATCGAGCACACTCTTGGGCACCCGGACGCCCAGGGAGCGACGCAGGATCGCTTTGGTCGTCACCCCATCGAGCTTCTGTGAATCCGGCAGCGAGAACGCGAACTCCACCAAGCGGTAGTCCAGGAACGGCAGACGCGTCTCGATCGCGAACGCCATGGAGTTACGGTCCTCGTAACGCAAGAGACTCGGCAATTGCCGATGCATCGTGTCGAACTCGAGCTGATGCCAGAGCGCCGAACGAGAGCCATGCGCCTGCTTCGGGGACTCGGAGGCGACACCGCGCAGCGCTGGCCCCAGCACCTTGTCCTTGCCCTGGCCGTACTGATTGCGCAGTGAATGGACGAGCGCCTTCGGCAGCCAAGGCTCGAATGTGTGCAACCACGTGGTCGCGAACCCGAGCCGGTCCGAGACCGAGCCCCATAACGATGCGAACGCACCCCACTCGCCGTTCCTGACATGATCGCGCAGCCGCGTGGGCAGGTAGCGGAAGTACCCCGCGAGCGTTTCGTCGCCGCCCTGACCATCGAGCAGCACCTTGAGCCCCTTGTCATGCGCGAGTTGCATGACTTTCCATTGCGAATAGACGCCCGGGCCAGCCGTGGGCTCGTCCTGTGCCAGTGCCAGGGTGTCGAACACCTTCCAGAAATCGGAACCGTCGGGCACCACGATGTGTGAAGTGGCGCCGCTCGCCTCGACGGCGGCCCGGATGTAGGGGCGTTCATCGAATGCAGGGCCTTCGTCGTAGGCGGCCGAGAACGCGTGCAGGCCCTGATGGGCAAGCGTGCTGGCGGTCGTGATCACGGCACTCGAGTCGAGCCCGCCCGACAAGCAGGTTCCCACCTCAACATCGGCGCGCAGTCGCAGTTTCACGGAATCCGTGAACAATGCGGTGTATTCGTCTGCGAAGTCCTGTGGCGTGCCGCTGGCGTAGCGCTTCTCATCGAGCTTCCACCACTGCTTCACGGCAAGCCCGTCCGCGCTCATGGTGAGGAAGTGACCGGCTGGCAATTGCCACAGCCCTTCGAAGAACGTGCGCGATCCGTGGTCGACCCAATCCAGCGCAAGCAGGTCGCGGATGGCCGGCAGGTGCGCCGACAGTCGATGTGGCTGCGTCAGCACCAGCGCCTTGGGCTCACTCGAGAAGGCCAGGTTCTGACCATCGAACTGGTAATAGAATGGCTTCACTCCCAACCGATCGCGCGCGCAGAACAGCAACCTGGCATTGGCGTCCCAGATGGCGAGCGCGAACATCCCATTGAAATGATGGAGGCAGTCGGCACCCCACTGCTTGTAAGCGGCGAGCAGGACTTCGGTATCGGAAGTGCTCACGAACGAGTGCCCCATCGCGCTCAACTCATCTCGCAACTCGATGTGGTTGTAGACCTCGCCATTGAACACGATCCAATAGCGCCCCTCGGCATCGGACATGGGCTGGTGGCCCGAAGCACTGAGATCGACAATCGCGAGTCGTCGGTGGACCAGCCCCAGCCCATAAAGGGCCTGGCTCTGGTCGCCTCGTCCCTTTCCCGGGCCGTAGGGCAAGCCAGAGGTGAAGACATCCGCCGGCGTATCGGCGCCGCCATGCGTGAACGACTGCCCCCCGCGCGGGTCGATGAGCACCATGCCCTCGTCATCCGGGCCGCGATGGCGCAGCTGTTGGGCCATATGGTGCAGTCGGCCGAGGTCGGCACGTCCCTGTGAAGCGTACAGTCCCGCGATCCCACACATGGTGGATCCTGCCTTCGGTGAGTCCTACCCCAAGGGCGCTGCGGCGCCATGCCTCACCGCGCCACGGTCCTTCCAGATCTCGAAACGCCACACGACCACCGCGAAGACAGCCGCGGCTCCCAGACGCACTGCCAGTCCACCCCATCCCCCCGGTGCAACCCGCACCACCACCGCGCCCAGAACGACCGCTCCGGCGAAAAGTGCTGCGAGCTTGGCACCGCGATAGGGCACGGGCCACACGCGCTGCGAAATCACGTAGGCCAGCACGGCCGACGTGGTGTAAGCCATGAATGTGGCGAATGCCGCGCCCTCGGCACCGAAGCGTGGCGTGAGCACCCCATTGCCGACAATCGCGACGAGAGCGGCTCCACCAGCGGTCCACCCCAACAACGGTGTGCGAAGCGAGAGCGTGATGCCGAGCGCGGTGACATAGTAAGCACCTTGCGCAACCGCCGCAAAGGCCAGCCACAGCGCGGGTCGCGCCGCATCGGCATAGCCCTTCCCCGCCAGGACCTCGACCACGGCGGGCGCGGCCAGACCCGCCACAAGCGCTCCCATCGATGCGATCGCAACGTACAGCGCCAGGACGCGCGCGAACAACCGGGGTGCATCGGGATCCTGCGCTCGCGCGAAGGCGAATGGACCGAACGCCAACTGGAACGCCGAGATCCCGATGGTCACCACGGTGAAGAACTTCATGGCGATGGCATAGGTACCCACCGCATCGAGCGAGCCGGAACGCTGTAAGAAGTAACGATCGACCGAGCCGATCACGCCATAGGCCAGCGAGACCGGCACCAGTGGCAGTCCATAACGCAGCATCTGGGTGAGCAGCGTGCGGCTGAAGCGCAACATCAGGTTGTGGCGGCACAGGACCAGACCCAGCACCGCGGTGGCCGCATCCCCGATCAACTTGCCATAGAGCGCGCCCGCGACACCGAGATGTTCGTGAAGGACCAGATAGAGCGTGGCCCCGCCGACGAGTACGGTTTGGGTGATATTGAGTGAGACGAACTTCCATGGCTGGAATGTCACCCGCAGAACGTCGTTCGCGAACAGACAGAAAAGCGTGAACGGCAAGGTGATTGCGCCCAGGCGCAGGTACTTGGCGTATACGACCCCGCCCAGCAAGCGCTCCGCAAGCGGGTCCGCCACGAACCACAACAACAACGCCAAGGAACCACCGCTGAGCAAGCGGAACACGAATGACGACGACGCCATGCGGATGCGTGCGTCGCGGTCAGGCTGCTGGTAGAAGAAGCGAGCGAGCGCGCCGTCCATGCCGAACACCAGCACCAGCAACACGCTCTGCGAATAGGACATCACCAGATCGGCGACGCCGAATTGCTGCTTGAGCAGAACGCGCGCGAGCACCGGCACGAGCAGCAGATTGACCGCACGGCCCAGCACCGCGCCCACTCCATAGACGAGCGAATCACTCGAGAGCCGCTGCAGATGATCGCGGACGGTCACGATACCCCGAGCGAATGGTACAGGCTGACCAGTCGGTGGGCGATTTTGTGTGCATCGTGTTCTCGCTCGACGTAGTCACGGCTCGCGGCCGACAATTCCCGACGGCGGGAGGCATCGCCCAGCAGCCCGGCCAAGTCCTCTGCGAGCGTCTCACACGAAGTTCGCACGATCGGACAATCGTGCAGTCTGGATTCGAACTCGGAGCGGATGAATGACAACGCAGGTCGACCCATGGCCATGGCCTCCACGCTCACCATGCCATACCAACCCATCAGCGTCTGGTCCACGAACACGTCGCAATCTCCCAACAACTGCTGGAGTTCCTTCCACGGGCGCTTCTCAACGGTGAGGAACTCCACTCCCGGAAACCGGGGTCGCAATTGTTCGAACGCGGCTTCCACGAAGCGCGTGCCTTTGATCAGGCGGTTCGTCGGCGCGTGCAGGACCAGACGTGGCGCTTCGCGCACGGGCGCCATTGCGTAATCCCCCAGCCACGCCGCGACCGGCAGGTGTTGAGCGTTCCGGGCGGACTCCAACAGGTCGGGCGTGCTCACCAACTCAGCGTCCGCGTGGTGTTGCGCCTCGGAAAGGATGCGCTTCTGGCGCTTGGGCAGGCAGAATGGGTTGCACTCCGTGCAGGTGGAACGCGCATGGGTGGCCAACATGTGCGCGCGGTTCCGCACATCGCATCCGTGATAGTGGTACACCACCTTCTTGCCCAACAGGTGATAGAGCGGCGCGTCCGGATTGTGCGGCGGGATCAAGGTGCGGCCGAAGTGGAAATGGAATACATCCCACTTGCCCGCGTGCCGCAACAGGTTTCCTGCATAGCCCCGATACCGCGGGAGCGCGCCCAGGTCGTCAAAGGATTGCATCTCGTCGACCGCGTACTGGGCGAACGTGGGATTCGTGGCCAAGCTCCAAGCTTCGACCCCGATGTCCCGCAATGCGCGGGCAAGGATGCTGGTCTGTCCTGCGATCTCGGACGGCGCCTGCAGCACTCTCATCGGGGCCGCCCGAACGGATTGGTCTGGCCGCACCACGGGCAACTCCAGTGCGTCGGCCACGGCTGGGCAGGCTCGACGATCGCGTGCTCGCCGCAGTCGCGACAGACATGCGTGATCCGCCGCGGCCCCACAAGGGGAGCGACCACGGGATGCAAACGCC